>JBLHRT010000049.1:0-12944 GCA_047626255.1 Candidatus Azotimanducaceae bacterium | reverse complement strand
GTCGGTTTGCTCGTACTCAATGGCAACGTTGGCTTCAGTATCACGATATTGAGTTACAACAAGCAGCTGTTTTTCAGTTTCATCTGTGAGCCACGCCTGTTGCCCGATCTGGACAAAATTGTTGACGGGGCAGACGATGTGTTTCACGAATTGCAGGCTGCGGCCGAGCAAAAGAATCAATTACGGCGGGCCTGATGGCGCTGCATTATGGAGTTATTAATGCCTAATAAAAAACAAACCTATCCTAAATCCGTGACGTTACCTGATGGATCTAAGGTTGAAATTCGCCTGATGACAGCCGTCGACAAGGAAGCGATTTTGGCGTTTGCGCGCAAGCTACCTGAGGAAGATATGCTGTTTCTGCGCATCGACATTGCGAAAGACGAAGGGGTGGATGCCTGGTTGGCGAATATCGAATCTGGCGCGACCACAACGTTGACGGCCTATGACGCAGATGGTCTGGTTGGTTATGCCGCAGTCCATCAAAATACAGTGCCCTGGACGCGTCGAGTCGGCGAGTTACGGGTGAATGTCAGCCAAGACTACCGTTCTCGTGGTCTGGGTAAAAACCTGATCTCTGAGATATTCAGTGTCGCCCGCGGCGCTGGTCTGAAGAAGTTGGTCGCAAATATGATGTCTGACCAGCATGGGGCCCAGGCCGCTTTTCGTAGGCTTGGATTCGTGCCTGAGGCCGTGCTCGCGGACCACGTCGAGGATCGCAATGGCATGACGCGAGACCTCATCATCATGTCTTACTTCATGGATGGGCATTCCGATAGCATCGACGAACCGGTGCGCATCTAGCCAATCCGTGGACTGGTTGCCTTTAACACCACGAACTTGTTGTTCGAGGCGGCCAACGTGACGCCCGTAAACCAGCGCTTTAGCTTGATATGATAGTCAAGATGGCGGTTGCCCACGACCCACAACTCACCATCGGCTTTGAGCACCCTTGCGGCCGCCTCAAACATCGTCATGGCGCTGGCATCACCCACCGCATGTCCTGCATGAAACGGCGGGTTGCAGAGAATCAAATCAGCTTGCTCTGTGCCACTGTCCTGTAGTCCATCACCGAGCGTAAAGTGCGCCTCGCGTTGAGTTGATGGCAGTTGCCGAAAATTAGCCTTGGCCGAGGCGATCGCCATATAGGACTCGTCAATAAAGGTCAGGCTTGCGTCAGGATGGCTCAGCGCCGCCACCATGCCCACGATCCCATTGCCGCAACCCAAATCGATGATATCTTTGGCGCCACTCGCCGCAGGCATGTGTTGCAATAGCAAACGCGTGCCGATATCTGGCTTCTCCCGTGAAAACACATTAGCGTGATTGATCACCTCCAGCCCCTGTTCAAGCCCTAAGGGATCAAAGCGCCAGGTTGTTGGATACGGACTTGTCGCCGGCGCAAGCGTTGGGTCGAGTGTGACCTCTATATATCGGGCCTTCTTGCGAGCTAGGCTCGTCTGGGTTGGGCCGATGATTCGTTCGAGTTTCTGCCACACTGAACGGGGCATGTTTTTGATCATGCCGGCAATCCAGACGCGACTGTCTGGTGTCAGGCACGGCCGCAGGCGCAGCAGCTGCTCTTCGAATAGCGCAAGATTTTTAGGCACCTTGATCACGACCCACGGCAGTTTACCAGTGGGTGAGTCGGTGCTCAGCAGGCGGGTGACTTGCTCAGCGGGCAGACCATTGTTGCCTAGGTTGACTTGCAATCCCTCATGGGCCAGCCAAGAGTCAGACCAGCTGATGGGTTGGTACGCCTGCAACGCGCAGCCCAAAGCGCCGAAACTGTCATTCACGATTAGCGGTGATGCGGTGGGAGCGGGTAGCGTCAGCACGTGTTCCAGCAATAGCTCGTCTGCAGCATCCCAAGCGCGCAGGGGATCCTGTAGTGCATAGGGGTAGCGCCAAAGGTCAAGTTCGAGAGATGATAACGACAGGTGTGTATCGAGCGGTTGTTTTGTCACGTCAATGTGCGCCGTGTGTATGGGGCCGCGATCATAGCGCTGTGTCGGATGCTTGGTCAAACAGCAGGGGTCAAATTCACGGTTGTGAGCTATAGTCGTATAGACGAAGGGCTATCGTAGGACCTAGTTCTCTGAGTCGCCTTGGGCTGTTAATATTCAGATGCCATGTCTTCTTTTGTCGATGAATTAAAGGTTGTTTTTTTGTCTCTCCTCCCGACTATTGCTATATCCAACGCTGTGTCTGATGTGATGTCTTTTGGTAGACGCTCGCTCATAACCGCGTGCCTGGTCTTGCTTTCTCTGTCGCAAGCGCCGTCGCCTGCGGGTGCTGCATCACCCCTGGCCGGCGCCATGGCCTCGGCGATCATCGCGCCCATGACTGAGCCGGGCGTGCCCGCGGGGCTTATCTTTGAAAATATGTTAACGCCTTACCTGTTCTGGATAGAGCTGGAAGCGGGCAAGCTGCACCTGCTTGAGCGCCTCACATCGGGCAGCTATGTCACTCGGACCACGCGTCCGATTTCTATTGGTAAGAACGGCATTGGCAAACAGCTAGAGGGTGATGGACGCACGCCTGTGGGTGTTTATCAAATCACCTCCTTTCTCGCAGATGAGCGCCTCGACGATTTTTACGGTGCTGGGGCCTATCCGGTGAATTTTCCTAACATCTGGGATCGTCTCAAGCAGCGTTCTGGTCATGGTATCTGGTTGCATGGCTTGCCCAAGGGCATCGACAGTCGCCCGCCCAGAGACAGTGAGGGATGTGTGATTATCGACAACCCCAGTTTTGCCGCGCTCAATGAATTTATCTCAACGGGGGAGAGTCTGGTGGTGCTGTCAAAATCCATGGTCTGGCTGGCACCGGGCAGTGTCCAGCCGGCAGGCGATATCATGGATGCGATAGAGGGCTGGCGCCGTGCTTGGGAGGCTAACAATCATGACGACTATGTGGCCAACTACCATGCGGATTTCTCCGATACTCGACGTGATCTGGCCCAGTGGTCAACCTACAAGCAGCGCGTTAATCGCCACAAGAAGTCTATTGATGTGTCGCTGTCGCAGATGAGTGTGGTGGAATATCCTGGCGAGGAAAACCTTGTGGCAGTGCGGTTTTACCAAGACTATAGCAGCAATAATTTTCAATGGCATGGCTGGAAACACTTACTGTGGCGTCGCGATGACGCGGGTGTGTGGCGCATTCTGTATGAGGGGAACGGCTGATGCGTATCGCGTTCCTGCTGTTGTTGTCCTCAGCGCTCGGGGCCTGCGCGACGCGCATGCCGCCCGTGCCATCACCACAACCTGCGCTTGAGAGGCAATCTCCCGCGCACATTGCTCACCCGTCCGCGCGCGTGCTCGACGAACTCATCGTTGATGAGAGCCTTGATCAGGTGCGAGATAGGGCCCGTCGTGATGCTGCGACAGTGGCGCAGGTGACTGCGTTATGTGCGGAGATTGGCCGTAAACTCAGCAGCGTTTCAATGGCTGACTGCCAGCGACACCAACTGCAGCATGCAGCGGTGAGTGTGCTCAATCGACCTTTGGCGTATAAGGACTTTGCGCCACCAGAGCCTAGCGCCCAGCAAGGTCGCGTGCTGTTGATCGGCGGAATTCATGGTGATGAATTCAGCTCGGTGTCTGTCGTATTCAAGTGGATGGACCTGCTTGGTCAGCAAGCGGCATGGCCAGTGCTGCTGCGCGTTGTGCCACTCGCTAACCCTGATGGGCTGCTGCGCGCAAGGTCCCAGCGGCAGAACGAAAAAGGTGTCGATTTGAATCGTAATTTCCCCACAGCCGACTGGGCCAGTAATGCGCGGGATTACTGGGTGAAGACAACGGCCAAGAATATCCGTCGTTATCCGGGTGAAACCAGCGCCAGTGAACCGGAGACTCGCTGGTTGGTTGAGCAAATCAGGGATTTTGCCCCAGACGTGATCATTGCCCTGCATGCGCCTCACCACCTCGTTGATTACGATGGGCCGCCGAGCGCCCCACAGCAAGTGGGCAACCTAGGTCTTCGGCAATTGGGGGTGTATCCGGGATCGCTGGGTAACTATGCCGGTCATGACTTGAAGCTACCGGTGGTCACACTCGAGTTACAATCTGCTGGTACGATGCCCGCAGCGTCAGAGATCGAACGTATGTTGGTGGATCTGCGGCAGTGGCTGCAGGTACAGCTTGGCCAGCAGGCTATCAACTCTGATCCACCATCAGCTCCAGGTAATGCCACTTCTCGCTGAGGCCCTGCCAATAGTAGAATCGGGCCGATTGCATCTCGCCGACGTCATCTTCTTCTACAGCAACCACATGATTTTCTGCCAGCTCCCACGCGTACTGTTCCATCGCGAAAGAAATCTGCTCGATGGTGGCATGATTAAAATTCACCTCGAAGGTATCGTAACGTGTATCGGCCGCTGCTTCATCAGGCTCTCTGAGCAGCATTTCATTGAGGTCAGCGCAAGCGCTGGCGGCGGGGTCAAGCCGGGCGAGTGAATCCATGAGTTCCCGGCGGGTCATAAGATTTAGGTTAACGCTTTCCATTGTCTGCTGCTCCCGTGCCGATGGTCTGTGTGTTGATGAACATAGACTACATACGCCGATCCTGTGGACCAGGATCAATGCTTCTCTGAGTCTACTGTTGCGGATCAACGCTGGCCGTTTCCAGGCCAACGCCAAGCGGACCGCGCGGCAAGGCTAAAGAGACCTCGCTGCCGCCCCGAGAGACGGTGACATTAATTGTTTCGCCACGTTCGCCCGCGGTGGTTAGGCCGCGTAGTTGCCGATAGTTAAACAATCGTTGATCGTCGTAACTCAGTATTAGGTCGCCATCAAGCATGCCGGCCTGTTCAGCGGCAGAGCCTGTCATAACTGACGAGATAGCGACGCGATTGCTTTGTCCTGATTGATACAGGTATTTGTCATACGTATCGATGCCAATCTCATCACGCACTGAAGGTGCGCTGGCTTCAAGTTCTTGCATCTCTTGGCGAAAGCGCGTTGTGCGTAGATAATTTTCTCGCACTGCTTTATCTCTGAGCTCCAAGCGCGCCAAAGCTTGCTGGCTTTGCTTGCGGGCAATATCTTCTGCGCGCCACGGCTCAAGGCCGGCCTTCACCAAGTTGTCGGCCAGGGATGCTGTCTCGTTGGCATCTCGTGAAAACCTAGCGCCGGTCTGACGGTTGTCCCGCGTGGTTACCTGCTCGGCAGGTGTGAGCAGCGCTGGTTGCTGACTTTCCAGTTGGGCCACCTTGGCGCTCAATTGGCGTAGTTCGGCCTCCAATCGGGTCATGCGGTCCGCCTCAAGCGGGGCATGGGTTGTCGGTGTTAGGCTTTGACGGGCGGTCACGTCGGTTGTTTTGAGGGCGCCCGCGGGGTCAAGGGGTGCTTGCTGTTTAGCGTAGTAGCCAAATATGGCGCCCAGGGTGACCAGTACAGGTGCCAGAAACATCAATGGGGTGAATTTCATCGTCTTACTCGGCATCTTCATTGGCGTAAACACTATCATAAACAACAGGTTATAGTGCCGGTATTGTGATCGGCGGCGGTGAGTGTTGGGCGCTACCCAGGTAACGCGTGTCATTTGTGGTCACCAGCCCCATGAACTAGACTGGCGGCAGATGACGCCCTGCTGGCGTTTTGAGGATTGAGGATCAACCATGGCAGATAAGCTGGGTTCCGGGGATATGTTTCCGCAGATGACGCTGACAACCACGCGTGAGAAGCTCTTGACGTTACCTCAGGATATTGCGACTTCGTTTACTATTGTGCTGTTCTATCGTGGTCACTGGTGACCCTACTGCCGGCGCTTGTTGGCTGGCTATGAAGAACGCCGTGCTGCGTTCGAAGAACAAGGGGTCAGGATTATTGCCGCAGCGGTGGATTCCCTGGAGCACACCCAAGCGATTGCTGAGCCTCTGGGTTTTCCCGTGGCTTATGGTGTGACCCGAGAGCAGGCTGACTCGATCGGCGCTTGGTGGGATGCCAGTCGAGACTTTATCCAGCCTAGCGAGTTTGTGCTGTCGCGCTCGGGCAAGGTGCTGTTCTCGACTTACAGCAGCTCGCCTGTGGGTCGTATGGACCCGGAAGAAACGCTGGTCTTGATCAAGCTGCTGAATGCTCGCAAGGCCGAGGCCGCCGCGAAGTCGCCTTAGCGTTTCGACGCTATTGAAGCGCTGCCATTAGGAGCGCTTACCAGGCGGCGCGGCAATATCATAAGCCAGGCGCCGGAAGTCGTGGCTGAACGGATGCCAGAAGCCGGGCATGCGCTGGGTTGAACACATGCCTGTGATACCGGCGTTGGGCGCCATCCACGAGTGGGTGCCATACAGCCCACCCCAGTAATACTCATCTTGGGCGCCAGGGTGATCTCCCGGTTGCAGCGTTTGCTTGAGGGCAAACCCTAGGCCAAAAACTGTGCCCGGCATGGCCCACGCAGGGAACGCGACACTGACCCCGGGTGCTAGTTGGTTGGTGCGCATCAACGTTATTGTTTCTGCCTTGAGCAGGCGCACGCCTTGCCATTCACCCTCATTGATGATCATTCGCAGAAACGTCACATAGTCACTCATGCTAGAAACCAGGCCGCCGCCGCCACTGAGAAACGGTGGGGCTATGCTCGCTACTCGATAGCCGCCATTCGATAGCCAATAGTCGACGTGCATCGCACTATGCCTGATGCGCTTTGACTGCGGAAGGGGTCGGAGTGCATTAATTAGGGTACTCCGATCCCTGGTCAGTACTCTCCGCGACATAAAAATTCACCTAACGGACGCGGCTTGCTCCATAATCTATTGATGACTTATGAATTCCTTTTTGGCTTGATCCTGTTTGCCCTGGTGTCCTCAATTACGCCCGGGCCTAATAACCTGATGTTGATGGCGTCTGGTGCCAACTATGGTTTTCGGCGCACCATTCCGCACATATTGGGCGTTGGTGTTGGCTTTACCGTTATGGTGCTCTTAGTGGGGGTTGGGCTTATGCAGATCTTTGATCTGTTTCCGGTGAGTTACCAGGTACTCAAGGTGGTCAGTGTGGTGTACCTGATTTATCTGGCGTGGAAAATCGCTACGGCGGCAGCACCGACAGATGCAAAGCTGACAGCGGGCAAACCGTTCACCTTTATCCAGGCGGCATTGTTTCAGTGGGTTAATCCGAAGGCGTGGACCATGGCGCTAACAGCGATTAGTGTCTATTCGCCCACCCAGGGGTTGTTGGCAGTGGCGTTTGTGGCGGGTGTTTTCGGCATCGTCAACCTGCCCTGTGTGAGTCTGTGGACATCTCTGGGTTTGTCGCTGCAGCGTCTGCTAACCAGTTCGGCTCGCTTGCGGGCGTTTAATGCGGTCATGGCGGTGCTGCTCATCAGTTCGCTATATCCGGTGCTGCGTCCGTAAGTCGCGATGCGCTGGATTTGCAAGGCACTGGGTTTGCAAGGAAGCAACGGTCCGGTAATCTGTGACGTTGATGAGACTAACCTTAGGATGAATTATGAGTGCAACGATTGAACTTCACGGCGACGTCGCCGTCATCACCATGGATGATGGCAAGGCGAATGCCATTAATCCGACGATGCTTGGCGCGCTTAACGCGGCGCTGGATCAGGCTGAGAAGCAAGCGAAAGCGGTTGTGATTGTCGGCCGTGAGCAGCGGTTCTCGGCTGGCTTCGACTTGAAGTTGATGCAAGGCGCGGCACCGCAAGAAGTGACTGACCTGGTGAAAGGCGGCGGTAGACTCGCCTTGCGCCTGTATGATTTTCCTATGCCGGTAGTCGCTGCGTGCACGGGACATGGCATTGCTATGGGGTGTTTTATCCTGCTTGCTTGCGATGTACGGATTGGCGCTATGGGGCCTTATAAAATTGGCGCGAACGAGACGGCTATCAACATGGTGCTGCCAGCCTTTGGATTCGAGTTGGCGAAGGCGCGGCTGAATCCGCGGTTCTTAACGGACTCGGTCATTAATTCTACGTTGTATGATCCCGAGCAAGCAGTTGTCGCCGGCTATTTGGACAGTGTGGCTGCGCCGGATAACGTTTTGGAAGTCGCTATTGCGCGTGCACAAGAATTGAGTGTGCTGACGTCAAAGGCTTATGCGATGAACAAGCATCTGTTACGCCGGCACAGTCTTGATGCGATTGCGCCAACGGTGATGTAGGCGAGGTGGGTAAGGGTTCGCGAAATGTTGTATCACTCATTTCACGAACCTTCTTACTCATTGCCTTGCAGCTTGCTTTCCTAGTGCTGAAAAATGCTAGCTTTCCAGCTCGAAGGTCAGACCCGCATTGGCGACTAGTCGCTTGATGAGCTTGTCACCCATGGCTGGCGCGGGCGTATAGATGCCTCCTGGCAGGTCCGGGCAGTCTTGCACCAGGCACAGTGCACTCTCGGCTATCATCTTCGACGTAGAGCCGTAACCTGGATCCATATCGCCGGTTACTCCCACTCGAATTTCTTCGCCATCGTTGGTATGGCCGACAAATAACACATCAAAGTGACCCGCTTCGCGGGATGCTTTGGATGGACCTTCGCCTGGCTTGGGTACATCGTCGCCAGCCAGTGGATTAGTTGAGGCGACGATATCGGCGATCGCCTTGCCTTGTTCGCCTGGGCCGGTGGCCATCATTTCGTCGTATTCAAAATCTTCCCCGTAAGGGTGGCCCAGCAATGCATTAGAGCGATGAACGTTCTTGGTATTAATAGAGGCCATGATAAAGGGTGCCACCCACTGGCCGATAACCTCGTCCTCATAGGGTTTTGTATCATCAGGTTGAGTCGGTCCGTTAAAACCGTCGGCGAGGGAAAATGGATTGCCCAATACGGCGAGCAATTCGGGTTGCTTGTCGAGGGCAACCATGGTGGCGCCGAGGGAGGCGGCAGTGCCTCCTGAGAATTCACCCTGCATGGCCCTGACACGTCCACGCACACGGTTTGCCGGCTTGTTAAAGCGCTTTTGAGCGGCCTGCTCCAAAAAGAAAACGCCGAGGTCAAAAGGTATTGAGTCAAAGCCACAGCTATGGACGATGCGCGCGCCAGATATTTCGGCGGTGGCGTGATGCGCATTGATCATCTCGTGCATCCAACCCGGTTCACCTGACAGATCGACATAGTCAGTGCCCAATTCGGCGCAGGCAGCGACCAGGTCTGAACCGTAAAGCTGGTAGGGGCCGACGGTTGAGATGACACAGCGGGCATTGGCGACCATCTCGCGTACCGAGGCGGGATCGCTGGCATCGGCGACCACCAATGGCGTGTTAGCGGGGGCACTAATCTCGTCGCGTACTTCGGCAAGTTTTGCCGCGTTACGCCCAGCCATGGCCCAGCTTACGCCAGTGCCGTATTGCGTTGTCATATATTCGGCGACCAGACGACCGGTAAAGCCGGAAGCGCCATAGATCACGACGTCGAATTGTGGCTGATGACTCATGGTGTTATCCCTTTTTTTTGGAGCGCCAGCATAGTCTGTGTTCCAGCGCTGTGTCAAAGGCGCCGGGCTGCACATATCGACTCGGGTATCATTGAGGACCCGAGGTTAACGTGACGTAGGTAGGGCGTGAATAGCCAGTATTAGGATGATATTGTTGGATTCTTGTTGCACGTATTTAGTGCCTGTGCAACCATGCGTGCGTCGTTAAAGTGCGCCAATCTAAAAATATTCGATTGGTGAGTTCGCTTTGGTCGGGAACGACGAATTGGTGATGTCATTCTCACGTCGTTTTCTCGCTTTATAGAGCTGCAGGTTTGTCGAAAAATGCAGCACAACGCTGTTGTTAAGCGGTGAATTCGATACGGTGTTACTACCATGTGGACTCCCCCTAATTGCTCGTTCAATAAAGTTGGCCTGTTTTCTGCAGACGATGAAGTGCAGAAGGTGCGTATGCAGGCTCTTGCGCGGTGACATAAGTTTTGTTGGCAGAGACAAAGCCCGTTGCAGCAGTAGAGCGGTTATTCGTGCCTTATGCGTTGTGTTACGTAGACTTAATCGAACGAATGGGGAAGATGAATGACTCAGAATAACTGGCTAGAGAATGAAGCGGGAGGTGGCGTCAACGATGATGCGGCTTCACGTCCACGGGGTAAGCGCAAGGCGCTGTCATTATCTATTGCGTTGAGCTTGATCGCTGGCGTTGGTATCGCTCAACCCGCGTCGGCTGAATCTGCCGGTGCTCTCGAAGAGATCGTCGTCACCGGACTGCGCGGCCAGCCGCGCACGGCATCCGACTCGGCCGTTCCCATCGATGTATTCAGCTTGGAGAGTATCGAGTCTGTATCCTTTCAGGACACTAACGATATTCTCCAGACCCTTATCCCGTCTTACAACGTTGGTCGACAGGCGATCGCGGACGGCGGGACTTTCATTCGCTCGCCGAATCTCCGGAACCTGCCATCGCACCATACCTTGGTACTGGTCAACGGTAAGCGGCGCCATCGATCAGCGCTCGTTGACCTTAACGGTGATGGAACCCAAGGACCTGACGTCGCGACCATTCCGGCTGCGGCTCTTGAAAGTATTGAAGTACTGCGTGATGGTGCCTCCGCTCAGTACGGCTCCGACGCCATTGCTGGCGTCATCAACTTCAACCTGCGCGAAAATAGCGAGGGCGGCAGCCTACGGGTCGACACCGGCCAGTTTTTCGAAGGTGACGGGTTTCAAACGACGGTCCAGGGCAACGTCGGCTTGCCGATCGGTGACAGCGGCTTCTTCAGTCTGTCTGGCGAGTACACCGACCAGGAATTCAGCGAGCGCGCCAATCAATACTGCACAGGCTCTTTCTGCATTAACGATCCGAGCACGGCGCCGGGTGATCCTAATAGAGTGCCGGGTGGGTTGTCAGACGCGGATATCGTGAACTCAGCGCGTTATCAAGCTGCCATCGGCAGCGCGTCTGTCGAGGGTGACAACGTACAGCCATGGGGCCAACCGAACTCTACCGCGCTGCGCGTGTTTTACAATGCAGGCTTTGATCTCAGCGATAGCGCTGAACTTTATTCGTTCGGTAACTATTCACAGAGCAAGGGCGACGGCAGTTTTTTCCACCGCTTTCCGGGTAACTCCGTACTGAGCGATCGACGACTTGAGGATGGCAGTCGCTGGAACCCTGCGTTTAACGAGACGGGCACGGGGCCGAACTTCGCGGCTGGATTTACCCCAAGATTTGAAGGTGAAGTCACTGATTACTCATTCATTGGTGGTGCTCGTGGTGAAGCAGACGGCGCACTGATGTGGGATGCCAGCGTTCGTTACGGTTCCAGTGAGATTGATTACCGACTCTATAATACCTACAACCCCTCGCTTGGGCCCGATTCTCCGACCGACTTCAAGCCTGGTACGCTGACGAACGAAGAGCTGCAGCTTCAGCTCGATATGTCGAAGGAGCTCGACTGGGGTTTTAACAGCCCTGTGTTAATGGCCTTTGGTGCAAGCTACCTCGATGAGTCATACGATGTGGGTCAATCAAGCCAGACGGCGTCTTTTGAACAGGGTCCTTGGGCCACCAGCGATCCCTTTGGTTTCTGTGATGGCGGTGTCGCGACAGCAGCCGGTGCCGCGGTGATTGGTACCGGATCTGATTTGGATTGTTCTAACACAAGCGATCCCGCTTTTAGAGCCTTCCCCGTTGGCTCCAATGGTTTTCCTGGTTACAGCCCTGCTTTTGCGGGTACCTATGAGCGCGATTCATACGCTGCGTATATCGACGTTAGTGCGGACATCACCGAGAACTTCTTTGGCCAAGTCGCGGTACGCTTCGAAGATTATTCGGATTTCGGTAACGAGACGGTTGCCAAGGTCGCCGGTCGCTACCGCCTCAATGAGGTATTTGCGATACGTGGTTCAGTCGGTACCGGTTTCCGTGCACCGACATCGGGTCAGCAGGGTACCATTAACGTAGCAACGATCCTGCCCTTCGGTGTGCCGATTGCGTCAGGTACTTTCCCGCCCGGAGGCTCCGTTGCTCAGGCCCTTGGTGCGACTCAGTTGGCGCCAGAGACTACGGTTAACTACACCTTGGGTGTAACGGCCGACTTTGATAGCGGTCTTACGGTGACCTTGGACTGGTACCAGATTGAGATTGATGATCGGACGCGTTTTGTATCCGGTCGTGATGTCTCTACGGATCCGACTGCTGGTGCGGCTTTCGCCAACTTTCAGGCACTGCAGGCAGCTAACGTCGCCGGCGCTGAGACCATTGGTCAAGTGCGCTTCTTGACCAATGCCTTCGATACGGTGACCAGCGGTGTCGACATCGTGGCGACCTATCCGGTTGAATGGTCTAACGGTCAATCAACGGTGTTCTCGGC
This sequence comes from Candidatus Azotimanducaceae bacterium, assembly GCA_047626255.1. Taxonomy (GTDB): domain Bacteria; phylum Pseudomonadota; class Gammaproteobacteria; order Pseudomonadales; family Azotimanducaceae; genus UBA4582. Next base: position 685 of record JBLHRT010000049.1, on the reverse strand, counting down.
AGCAATGAACTATAACGATCTTCAGGCTGAAGGGGATAACATCGGGACGTTCCTTGATAATGAAGATCTGTTCGACTTCGAGAACGGTCAGCCGCAGGTGCGAGGCATACTATCGGCGATGCATAACGTAGGTGCGTGGACCGTGACGGGTCGTGCTAGCTACTTCGGCGAGTACGAGAACTCACAGGAAGACGGCAATGGTGGCCCGTTGATCGGTGCTCAGACCTTCGGTGGAGAGTGGTTTGTGGATCTTGAAGGTGCCTATCAGATTAACGAAGCATTCCGCTTATCTGTTGGTGGCCGAAATATCTTTGATGAGTATCCAGACCAGCTTAATGCAGAGGTCGGCCAGCGTGATCAGTGCTGTGGCCGTATCTATGACTCGGCTACGGTTCTTCCATGGCAGGGTGGTTACTACTACACGCGTCTAAACATGGATTTCTAGAAAGTCGCGATGTGGTTTATCTAAAAAGGGTGGCGTCAGCCGCCCTTTTTTTTGCCTTTTTTTTCTGTCGCAATCGAGCAGGGATCGTGAAGCTCATCCGTTACGATAGAGATTGAAAAGATCGGGATAGCCACTAACTGAGCAGCTATCTACTGAGCAGCTAGGCAGACGCTTGTAGGAAATTCGCCCGGCCAATATCGATGTTGTCTACGGTGAGAGTGATCCGTTGAGTGCCTAGAA
>JBLHRT010000048.1:0-13009 GCA_047626255.1 Candidatus Azotimanducaceae bacterium | reverse complement strand
GAGTGTTGGCACGAAATGGCATAACATGACATCACCACTGGTGACCCAGCAGTTACTTATCCACTGTCGGGCGTCGTGGTGGTATATCGGCCTCAGTTGTGGCTTGCACTTGGCCGCAATATTGAGCGTAAGTCTGACGGGTTTGCCTAATCATTGGGTGCTCGCGGGTAGTCTCCCGCTGCTTATTTCCTGGGGCATCAATCTGTGGTCCGAGGGGCTACGGCGAGCGCCTGGCGCGATTGTGCTCGTACAGTTAACAGAATCTGAGTGGCAACTAGGGTTGCGCTCAGGTGAGCGCCTGTTGGTGGAGTTGTTGCCCGAAGTGGTGTTATTACCTTGGCTGGTGGTTCTGCGGTTTCGAAGAAAGCGTCAAGCCAAGCCTCTATTCCAAAGCGGCCGTCTATTTTACCGCCGTCTATTCCAGCGTCAAACACTGGCCGTGGCGCTGTTCCCCGACAGCGTCGCAGAACCAGGGCTGCGGCATCTGCGCGCCCTGCTGCGGGTTTACAGCCCTGAGCGGCCTCAACCGTAATTTGGTGGTACGAGGATGGTGTCTTTTCCGATGGACTGCAGTGTTGGGTAATTCAGGGTGTAGTGCAGGCCCCGGCTTTCTTTACGCTGCATTGCAGACTGGATAATCAGGTCGGCCACCGTGATCAAGTTACGGAGTTCCAGCAGGTCATTAGTGATCTTGTAGTTGCTGTAATACTCATCGACCTCCTGATTCAGTAAGCGTACTCGGCGGCGAGCGCGCTGCAGTCTTTTGTCGGTACGTACGATACCCACGTAGTCCCACATGAATCGCCGCAGCTCGTCCCAGTTATGTGCGATCACAACGTCCTCATCAGAATCGGTCACCTGAGATTCATCCCAGACAGGTATGGGTAGATGAGGTGAGGGCTCATTGTCTTGCTGCTGAATATGGTCGGCCGCGGCACCAGCAAACACCATGCATTCCAGCAAGGAGTTGCTGGCCATTCGATTGGCGCCATGCAATCCCGTAAAGCTTGCCTCACCAACGGCATACAGATTGGGGATGTCTGTGGCGCCATGTATATCGGTTTTGATCCCACCGCAGGTGTAGTGCGCGGCAGGTACTACGGGAATGGGTTGCTCGGTGATATCGATGCCCAATTCCAGGCAGCGTGCGTAAATGGTCGGAAAGTGCCCGATAATGAAGTCTTTACCCTTGTGGGTGATGTCCAGATACACGCACTCACAGCCAAGCCGTTTCATTTCGTGGTCAATAGCGCGGGCTACAATATCTCTAGGTGCAAGTTCCTCGCGCTGGTCGAAGTCCTGCATGAATCGGGTGCCGTCTTTCAGCACCAGGCGAGCGCCCTCGCCGCGCAGGGCCTCGCTGATCAAGAAGGACTTAGCCAGCGGGTGATACAAGCAAGTGGGATGGAACTGGTTAAACTCCATATTGCCCACCCGACAGCCCGCGCGCCAAGCCATAGCGATACCGTCGCCAGAGGCCGTATCGGGATTGCTGGTGTACAGATAGACTTTGCTGGCACCACCGGTGGCTAGCACCACGAAACGCGCCTGAAACAGCTCGACTTCTTGAGTTTCTAAGTTCAGCACATAGGCGCCGATGCATTGTTTGCCGGGCTGACCAATCATATCGGCCGTGATCAGATCGACGGCAGCGTGGTGCTCGAACACGGTGATATTGGGCTGTTCGCGTACCTGCGCTGCCAAGGTGCTGCCTATTTCCTTGCCTGTGGCGTCAGCCGCATGAATAACGCGCCGATGACTGTGGCCACCTTCCTGGGTGAGGTGGAATTCTTGTCTGCCATTGGCCTGGGTCTCAACATCGAATTTAACGCCGAGGTCTACTAGCCACCGGATAACGGCTGGGCTCTGCTCCACCGTGTATTTCACAACATCCTCATGGCATAGGCCCGCACCCGCCACCAGAGTGTCTTGGATATGAGAGTCGATGCTGTCGTACTCGTCAAGAACCGCCGCGACCCCGCCTTGTGCGTAATAGGTGGAGCCCTCGCTCGTGACGTCTTTGCAAAGCATCGCCACCCGATAATCCTGGCTCAGCTTCAGGGCTAGGGTCATACCCGCGGCGCCGCCGCCGATGACAAGGACGTCATGTTGGTGAGATTTAGCACTCAATGTTGTCTACCCTCGTGAGCTTGTTGTGAATAGTTCGTGAGTTCTTCATGATTATTTACCCGCTTACGCCAATCCAAGCGCACTAGATGTTACCATTTACGGTTTTGAATGGATATTTCGGGCGCGGCGCAGGTATAGATGACGCTGACATGTCTGGAGCCCAGCGTTATTGGGGTCCTGGAGCCATTGAATACATATGTTTAAAGAATAGACTGGTCGCGCGAACTTATACACATCACGGGTGTCTATAGGTATAAGTCGTTCGCCGGCCGTGAATTCAAAGCCGTGACGGGAGCGCCGGTGAAACCCCAAGTAGAGACAGATCAGCAGCTGGTTGAGCGAGTACAGCGTGGTGATAAGAGAGCCTATGATTTATTGGTGCTGAAGTACCAGCATCGTATTGTGGGGCTTGTCAGCCGTTATATGCGCGACCAAGACGAAGTGCTTGATGTGACCCAAGAGGCTTTTATTAAGGCCTATCGGGCGCTACCAGGCTTTCGTGGAGATAGTGCCTTTTATACCTGGCTATACAGGATAGCGATAAATACCGCTAAAAATTATTTGGTGTCACGCTCAAGGCGGCCACCAGACACAGACATTGATGTTGACCAAGGTGATGCGCACGAGGGTTCGATAGCCTTAAGTGATATAGAAAACCCTGAAAACCGGCTCGAAGGCGATCAGCTTGAGGCCGTGGTTTACAAAGCAATAGATGATTTGCCGGAAGAACTTAAGGTTGCTGTAACTTTACGGGAATTTGAAGGTCTTAGTTATGAGGAAATTGCCGGGATTATGGAATGTCCCGTGGGTACGATCAGATCGCGGATTTTTCGCGCCCGGGAAGCCATCGAAAAGAAAATAGCGACGCTCGGCTAACGACGCTCTACTAGAGTCGCAGGGCCAGCGCCGCAAATACAGAAGATATAAAAGAATCTCAATGACTATGAAGAGTCAGCAAGAGCACCATTGAAGAGGCAGTTTTGTGACCGATAAAATAAAAGAGACATTGTCAGCCTGGGTTGATGACGAGGCCAGTGAGATTGAAATTCACCGGCTGCTCAGGCAATACGATGCTGACGACTCGGTTCGGCAGACGGGGCTGAGCTATCAGCACGCGCGTTCGCTGACGCGTGGTGACGGTGGCGACATAGGTCTCAGTCTTGGCCAACATCTGACACTACACCAGCGCATCAGTGTCGCTATCGACGTCGAAGAAATCACCCATGCCGACCATCGCGGCCTCGGTAACCTAAGCAAAGTAGCGCGCCTGTCCACTAGGCTGCCGCTTAGTCCATCAACCTGGGTCAAGCCCGCAAGCGGGCTGGCACTGGCCGCATCGTTAGTTGTCGCGGTATTTTTGGGGCTGCAGCCAGGCCAGATTGATTCTCTAAATACAGCAGATAGCACCGCCGTGAACACGAGCAATGGGGGTAGTGGCCAAGCCATCACGGCGCCTATCAACGTACAAGCGGTGAGTACGAATTCTGGTCAGCAAGCGTCGGCTGCCACCTATGCCGGTGACCCCGCCTATCAGTTTGATAAGCCATTGGCGAATGACCATACAGACCTCAAAGCTCTGGATGAAGATAAGCAGCGCCAATTGCGTGCCTATCTTCGGCAGCACGACCAGATGGCACGGATGAATCCGAACGCTCGCACGGTCATTTATGAAGCGCCCCAAGGCGCTCCATTACGACATAAATAAGGTAGATCGAAGATCATGTTGCCAGCTAAGCCTGACATGACGTCTCTGCGTATCGGTGTTACCGCACTGTTGCTATCTCTGGTAGGAGGAGCGCAGTCGCAAGCCGCGGTAGATGACGCGCCTGCGTTTGATGGCGCTGTAACAGGCACGCCAGCGGGCGCTGCAGAGCAACCCGGCGAGGCTGGAATGTGGCTGCAAAAGATGGGCGATGCGCTGCGTCATGAATCTTATGAGGGTATCTTTACTTATATGCGTGGTTACCAGCTTGATACCGTGCAGGTGGCCCATGAATTCAGCGATGGGCAAGAATTCGAACGGCTTTCGCACCTCAATGGTGCGCCTAGGGAGCTAGTTCGTGCGGGCGACGATATCGTCTGTAATCATGCCAATACCGGTCATGTCGAGACGGATCACGAATTTTTGATGGGTCCTTTTACCCGGGCTTTCAGTGAAAAGCTGAGTAGTTCTCAGTCTTTTTATCAGTTTTCAGTGCTGGGCTCAGACCGCATTGCCGGTCGCGCCGCCGTTGTGTTGGGGATCGCGCCTAAAAATAACGACCGCTATGGTTATCGCTTGTGGCTTGATCGGCAAACGGGGCTTTTGCTGCAATCACATTTGGTCAATGGTGGCCGTATACTTGAGGCTTTCCAGTTTTCCCGCATTGAAATCGGCAACCCGATTAATCCTCAGTCGCTGGCGAGCACGTTGGGTGATGACCGAGTACAGCACCGTCTTGGCATTCACAGTGCACCTGAGTCTAGCGAGGCCAAATCACCGCGGCCACAAATCGCCCAACAGCCGCAAACGCCGCAACTATCGCAAACGCCACAACAGCCGCTGGCCTGGCGAGTCGCGTGGTTGCCTAACGGCTTTCGTGCAGTGATCAGCCCGGCCCGAGATCGCGTGTTGTATACCGATGGTTTGGCAACGTTCTCGGTCTTTTTTGAGCGACCCGGCGCCTCAAAGCTAGGTGAACTCGAGACTCACATGGGCGGCACCGTGGTTATTACCCGTCGCATCAAAGGGTCGGCCCAGCAAATCACTGTGGTCGGTGAAGTTCCTGCCGATACCGCTAAACGGGTCGCCGAATCTGTCGAGCCGGTGATCTACTAGCCCCGGCAGTGAGTGTGACGTGTGTGGTGAAGCCTACCCTTGAACTCCTTAAAACCTATTTCAAACCTACCGTTTCTATTTGACAGCCCATGATTAAAATTTCTGCTCAGGTCATGATTCCAAACGGTGCTGGCATTCAGGTGTTGGTGAACCGCTCCACCTGCGAAGGTTGTCGGTCGAGTTGCTCAGGACCGGGAGTATTGCTGGCGTTGCCAGGGTATAGCACCCAAGACACTGCTCCGCCGTTGCACGTTGAGGCAGGTCAACAGCTACAGCTCGGTCTGCAGGAGCGAGACCGACAATGTCTGCTTTGGCACTCTTTGCTGCTACCGCTGGTGGGCATGCTGACAGGCACCATGCTGGCTGCGCTGGTCAATCCCGGGGATCTCCCGGTACTGATGGGGGCGACGATAGGTTTTTGCCTCGGATTGGCAGCCTGCAAACCTTACGCTTCCAACACGCTACATATTCAAGAGGCCTGATGTTCATGATCCGTCAACAGCGCATTGCCGTGGTAACCCTGCTTCTCTCCGCCCTACTGTCGTTGGGTGTTAAGGCCGCGCTACCCGAACTTGTCCAGCTTGTGAAGCAAGCATCTCCCGCGGTGGTCAACATCACGGCCACGCGCACAGTAACAAGTCGACAGGGCGAATCTTTTAATCAAGAAGAGGTGCCCGAGTTGTTTCGACGCTTCTTCGGCAATATGCCGCGTCAGAATGCGCCGCGACCCTCCGCTGGATCAGGCTTTATTATTTCTTCTGACGGCTACATTCTGACCAATAATCATGTGGTTGAGAATGCCGACGAGATACTTATCGCCCTGAGTGATCGACGCGAGCGGGTAGCGACTCTGGTGGGTGCCGATAAGCTCTCTGACCTGGCGTTGCTGAAGATTGATGCTGATGATCTGCCGACGGTCAAACTGGGAAGGTCTGAAACCCTTGAGGTGGGTGAATGGGTCGTGGCGATAGGCTCTCCGTTTGGTTTTGAGCATTCCGTGACCGCCGGCATCGTCAGTGCCAAGGGACGTAGTTTGCCTATGGAAGCTGAGGGCAATTATGTGCCTTTTATCCAGACTGACGTGGCAATCAATCCCGGCAACTCTGGCGGCCCGCTGTTTAACCTCGCGGGTGAGGTGGTGGGCATTAACTCGCAAATATTTACGCGTTCAGGGGGCTTTATGGGGCTCTCTTTTGCTATCCCCATCGATGTCGCCATGGAAGTTGTAGACCAATTGAAGGACAACGGCGCCGTGTCAAGAGGCTGGCTTGGTGTGTTGATTCAGCGGGTTGATCGTGACCTGGCTGAGTCGTTTGGTATGGAGCGCGCTGCTGGCGCGCTGATTACCCAGGTATTCACCGATAGCCCAGCTGATAAGGGCGGCTTGCGTGAGGGTGATATTATTGTCGCCTTTGATAGCAAAACCATAGACCTGTCGTCAGACCTGCCTCATGTGGTTGGTCGAACTCGCGCCGAGAGCAAGGTAGGCGTCGACATCGTGCGCGACGGTAAGCCCATGACCTTGATCATCGAGGTAGGTTTGCTAGATAACGCGATGACTCAAGGTCGCCCCGGACGTGGTCCAGCGGCGAATACCAACCTGCTGGGTCTTGAGGTTCGTGACCTGAGCAATGAAGAAAAGGCGGCGACTGGTATTGCTAAAGGCGTATTGGTGACCCGTGTTTTTGACGGGGCTGGTCGAATGGCGGGTATTGAAGATGGTGATGTCATCACAACCCTGAATAGCGAATGGGTAGGTTCTGCCAGCGGTTTTTCGGTGATGCTGGAGAAGCTGCCCCGTGATGTGGCGATCCCTGTGCGGATTGTACGAGACCAGCGCCCAGAGTTTTTGGTGATCAAGATTCCCGGCTAAGCGCTGACCGGTTAATCTCTGTTCGTCTATTAGTTCGCCGTTGAGCGGGCTCGCTCGGTACTCATAGATTACAGGGCGCGAATACATTAGACTTCACCGCTTTGTTTTTGAGGCGGCGCTTTACGCCCGTGGTACACAATTGCCCGATACGCAACATATAAGAAATTTTTCCATTATCGCCCATATCGACCATGGTAAGTCGACACTCGCTGACCGGTTTATTCAAGTTTGCGGCGGCTTAAGTGAGCGCGATATGGCGGCCCAGGTACTCGATTCCATGGATATCGAGCGCGAGCGGGGCATCACTATCAAGGCCCAGAGCGTTACCCTGTATTACGATGCTGACAATGGCGAGCAGTATCAGCTTAACTTTATCGATACGCCGGGCCACGTAGATTTCAGTTATGAAGTCTCGCGTTCACTGGCGGCTTGTGAAGGCGCCCTGCTGGTGGTTGACGCCGCCCAGGGGGTTGAGGCGCAGTCAGTGGCTAATTGCTACACGGCTATCGAGCAAGGGCTGGAAGTGCTGCCCGTATTGAACAAAATTGATTTACCCCAGTCAGATCCTGAGACAGTGATGCAGGAGATTGAGGAGATCATCGGCATCGATGCATCGGAAGCCCTGCGGGTCAGTGCCAAGACGGGCGTGGGTGTGCATGAATTGCTTGAAGAGCTGGTGCGCGTTATTCCGCCTCCCGCCGAGGCGCGCGATTTACCGACTCAAGCGCTCATTATTGACTCCTGGTTCGATAACTACCTGGGCGTGGTGTCTCTGATCCGGGTTATGCAGGGCCAAATTGCTGTCAAGGACAAGATCATTCTCAAGTCTTTGGGCAAGGTTCAACAGGTCGATTCGGTGGGTATATTTACCCCCAAGCGCAAGGAAACCAAGGTTTTGCAGTCCGGTGAAGTGGGCTATCTTGTGGCCGGCATCAAGGACGTTAAAGGTGCGCCCGTGGGCGATACTATTACCCTAGCGAGTACACCGGATGTGCCAGCGCTGCCAGGCTTTAAGAAGGTCAAGCCGCAGGTCTATGCGGGGATGTTCACGGTCAGTGCTGATGATTTTGAGAGTTTCCGGGATGCGCTGGAAAAGCTGACCTTGAATGACGCTTCTCTGGTTTACGAACCCGAAAGTTCGGACGCTCTGGGTAACGGTTTTCGCTTGGGTTTTCTAGGCATGCTGCACATGGAGATCATTCAGGAGCGGCTCGAACGTGAGTACGACCTGGACTTGATCACCTCCGCGCCGACGGTGGTTTTTGAAGTAATGACCAAGGCAGGAAAGGTCATCAAGGTCGATAATCCCGCGCAATTGCCAGACCCTTCACAGGTTGAAGAGATGCGTGAACCCATAGCTCAGGTCAATATTCTTGTGCCGGCAGAGTATCTGGGCAATGTGATCAGCCTCTGTATAGAACGTCGTGGCCTTCAGAAGGATATGCAGTTTGTCGGTAAGCAGGTATCCCTGACCTATGACATTCCACTGAACGAGGTCGTGCTCGATTTCTTCGACCGTTTGAAATCCGTCAGCCGTGGTTATGCGTCACTGGATTACAGCTTCGATCGGTTTGAAGCGGCGCGTCTGGATCGACTCGATGTATTGATCAACGGCGACAAGGTTGATGCCCTGTCTGTTATTGTTCATCGCGATGATGCGCGCGGTAAGGGTTTTATGCTGACCAAGAAGATGAAGGAATTGATTCCGCGACAGATGTTCGATGTGGCTATTCAAGCAGCGATTGGCGGTCAGATTGTCGCGCGCCAAACGGTTAAGGCGTTGCGCAAGAACGTCACGGCAAAGTGTTACGGTGGTGACATCACGCGGAAGAAGAAGCTGCTCGAGAAACAAAAGGCGGGTAAGAAGCGTATGAAACAGGTTGGCAATGTAGAGATTCCCCAGGAAGCTTTCTTGGCCGTATTGAGAGTCGATAAATGAGTATTAACTTTCCTTTATTCCTGTTGGTGTCGACATTTGTCACAGGTGTTATCTGGTTGGTTGATATTGTTGCGTTGCGTCCGCGGCGGCGCCAAATTCTAGAAAAGCTAGAGAGTGGGGCAGCGGTTTTAGAAGATGAGGTCTCAGAAAAGGTTCTTAAGGAGCCTGTTGTCGTTGAGTACGCGATCTCTTTTTTCCCAGTGCTGTTTGTGGTACTGGTATTGCGGTCATTTTTGATCGAGCCGTTTCAAATTCCTACGGGCTCAATGATTCCGACCTTACTAGTGGGCGATTTTATTGTTGTTAATAAATTTGCTTATGGGGTTCGTCTGCCGGTGTTTGGTACCAAGGTATTCGATGTTGATGATCCCGTCAGCGGCGATGTCATGGTGTTTATCCCCCCTCATAAAGATGAGTACTACATCAAGCGGGTTATTGGCACCCCGGGTGATACCGTCAGGTACGAAAATAAAGTGTTGTACCTCAACGGGGTAGAGCAGGTGCAGGAGTTTGTCGCCCAAATACCGCCGAATCGGCCTGAATATAAGGTGCTCGAAGAAGTCATCAATGGCCAGCCGCACATGATCCACCGTAGCCCTTTTCAGGGCCCAGGTGCCCAGGAATGGGTGGTCCCGGCGGGCATGTATTTTATGATGGGCGATAACCGCGATCGCAGTAGCGACAGTCGCTTCTGGGGTTTCGTGCCAGAGGAAAATATTGTTGGTAAGGCTTTTGCTGTCTGGTTCCATTGGGACTCTGGATTGCCAGAATTTTCACGTAATGGCTGGATCGAATAATTAGCGTATGATGAAGGCGTTACTACAGAGGATTAATGAGATGAAGCACGGTTTTCGTAAGCCTTTTCAAGCCAGTAGTCAGCCCGTCAGACGCAGTATCATTCGCCGACCACTTCGGCAGAAGGGTATGGGTGTTATCAGTTGGCTTGTTGTTATTGCGATTTTTGGCTTTGTTCTGTCTCTTGGCTTGAAGGTCATTCCTTGGTATCTTGAAAACGGTACGATGGTGAGGGTGCTGGACGACATGGCACTAGAGTCAGGTATGGGCAGTAAAACGACGCCCCAGATTGACAAGATACTTAAGCAGCGCTTCCGGGTGAATAATATCCTGGTGTTTAATTTTAAGGAGAACATCCTGCTAGTCCGTGATAGTGACGGCGTTACGATCACATTGGCATATGAAGAGCGTGGCAACGTTATCCGAAATCTTGATCTTGTTGCGGCTTTTAGCCATACCGTTAAACTTAGGGATTAACATCCACCACCGATCCTCGAACTTATCGCCAGGAGCTTTGTGGCCCCTCACTCAAAACTGCAGTACCGGTTGGGCTACGACTTCGTGGATCAAGATCTGCTGACTCGCGCCCTGACTCATCGTAGCCACCACGTCAGCAACCAGCCGAAGGGCGGGCATGGGCTCGGAAATTACGAGCGGCTCGAGTTTTTGGGAGACTCCATCCTTGGTTTTATTGTTGCCGAGCACCTCTATTACCGTTTTCATAGTGCCCACGAGGGGCAACTCAGTCGACTGCGGGCACGCATCGTTCGCCGCGAGACCCTAGCGGAGGTTGCCCGGACATTCAGTCTTGGAGATTTTCTGATTATGGGCAGTGGGGAACTCAAGAGTGGTGGTTTTGAGCGCGCCTCCATCTTGTCTGACGTGTTGGAAGCGATTATCGGCGGTATTTATCTTGAGGCGGGTCTGGACGTTGCGCGCGAGCGCGTGCTTCTATGGTTCGCCAGCCAACTTGAAGCGCTGACCCTGTCACAGTCACAGAAAGACCCCAAAACGTTGTTGCAGGAGTTTCTGCAGTCGCAGCAGCGGGGTTTGCCGACCTATTCGATTGTCGGTGTAGTCGGTAAATCACATGACCAGACATTCACCGTTGAGTGTCGAATAGCTAAGCACGATGAGGTTTTGCAAGGTATAGCCTCGAGTCGGCGCGATGCAGAGCAGATCGCAGCCACCAAAGCCCTAGACTCGCTGGGCGTCAACTATGAACCGCAGGCGTTACATCATGACTGAATTCGAGAGCGAAACATCATCTACACTTTCTGCTAAAGAGCGGTGCGGCTATGTGGCCATCGTTGGTCGGCCCAATGTCGGTAAGTCGACCTTGCTCAACTATATCCTCGGCCAAAAACTCAGCATTACCTCGCGTAAGCCCCAGACAACCCAGCACACATTGCATGGCATCAAGTCTGGCAACGGCATCCAGGCAGTGTACGTCGATACGCCAGGCATTCATGGTGATGCGAAGAAGGCGATTAACCGGCACATGAATCGCAATGCCAGAAATGCCCTGCGAGACGTTGATGTAGTGGTATTCGTCACGGATCGTACTGAGTGGCAGGCGGACGATGCAATGACTGCGGAGGCCGTCAGGCACAGTCGAGCGCCAGTGATTGTTGTTATCAACAAGGTTGACCTGCTGAAAGACAAAAGTGTGTTGCTGCCGCAGTTAGCCAAGCTGCAGGCGCTGATGCCGACGGCCACCATCATTCCGGTCTCGGCAATTGGGGGTGATAATCTCGCGCAATTAGAAAAGCTCATCGAAGAGAAATTGCCGCAGGGACCCTTCCTGTTTCCTGATGATCAGGTAACAGATCGCAGTGAGCGCTTTTTAGTCGCAGAAATCGTCCGAGAGAAGATCATCCGGCAGTTAGGGGAAGAGATTCCTTATGCCGCGACTATCCAGATAGAACGGTTTGCGACCCAGGGCAAGGTACTTCACATTGACGCGCTTATTTTAGTCGAACGAGATGGTCAGAAGGCTATTATCATTGGTAAGTCAGGTGCTAGGCTCAAACGTATTGGCACCGACGCACGGGAAGATATCGAGTCGTTACTCGACCAAAAGGTGATGCTCAAACTTTGGGTCAAGGTCAAATCTGGGTGGTCTGACGACGAGCGAGCCCTGAAGAGCCTGGGCTATGATGACGTCTGATGAGCTGCACCCAGCTTACGTACTCCATGCTCGAAAATATCGTGATACCAGTCTGATTGTTGAACTGCTGACTCGTCATGAAGGGCGCGTCAGCGCCGTAGTGCGTGGTGCCAGAGGCAAGCGTGGTCGCCAGCAGGGTACCTGGCAGCCCTTTATGCCATTGTTGGCATCGTGTTTTGGCCATGGTGATCTGCGCACCGTCAAGCATGCAGAGTTTCTCCAGACAGCATTTCATTTGAGTGGCGAGCAACTGCTTTTGGGTCTTTATGCCAATGAATTGTTAGTCCGGGTGTTGGGTAGGTTTGAGGCGGTGCCAGAGGTTTTCGGTCAATATCAGACCTTACTAGCCGTTCTGGCCGCGGAGTCGGTTACGTCCAACCGGGCGGCTGACCCCAATCCTTCTAGCGTCGCGCTACGCCATTTCGAATTGCGAGTATTGGATGAGATGGGCTACGGCATCAGCTTCTCCCATGAGGCTGTTAGTGGTCGTGCGGTCGAACCCATGCTGCGTTACCAGTTTGTTGCGGGTGAGGGCTTCTATCTGCTGCCTCGCGCTGCAGAAGGTGGTTTAGAAAATAGTGCGGAGGCGGGTGGTTACCAAGGGGAATGTTTGTTGGCGATAGCTACTGGGAAAATCGATTCGGTCGCCATCGATAATTGCGCCCGTGCTGTTATCCGTATCGCGATTGGTAACTTGTTAGGTGGTCGACCACTCAAGAGCCGGGAGTTGTTTCAACGACCTGGTTACACGTCACCAGGTATGGCCCTATGATTGTCGGGGTCGGTACAGACCTTGTCGAAATTGCGCGTATTGAAGCCTCTGTGCAACGTTGGGGTGAAAAGTTCGCGACCAAAATCCTATCTGCTAATGAGCTCAGCACCTATCGCCAACGCGGTGATGTGGCGTATCTGGCGAAACGTTTTGCTGCGAAAGAGGCCGTCTCCAAGGCGCTGGGTACAGGTATGAGTTGTGGTGTTGGCTTTACGCAGATTGAAGTGGTTGGGCAGCGGGGCTATGCACCGAGGATTGTGCTCAATGGTGCCGCGGCGAGCCATGCGGAAAGGCTGGGAGTGCGCGTCAGCCACCTCTCGCTGTCAGATGAACGTCAATATGCTATCGCCTATGTGATCTTGGAGAGATGACGGGTCGCCACTACCTCGGTAGCCAATGGGTTAGCCGTTGTCTGGTACCAATCGCGCAGGGCGTTGAGCTCAAAGTGCAGTTGCTGCGCTGTATCTGACAGCTCGCCAACATCAGATTTCTCACCGTGAGCCTTAAGTTGT
>JBLHRT010000047.1:0-13177 GCA_047626255.1 Candidatus Azotimanducaceae bacterium | reverse complement strand
GCCTCGGCGCGATCTTGTGCGAGACCGGCGGCGGCAGCGATCCACCCCGCGTGCCGACCCATCACCTCGAGCACAAATATTTTAGTTGAACTCTCAGCCATGGACGCCACATCAAGCCCGGCTTCTCGCGTTGAGACGGCCACGTACTTCGCCACAGACCCAAAACCCGGACTGCAGTCGGTGAATGGCAGGTCGTTGTCGACAGTTTTGGGGATGCCAATACAGGTCACAGGGTAGCCTGCAGACTGGCTGTACTCGGCGATCTTATTCGCCGTATCCTGCGAATCGCCACCCCCATTATAAAAAAAGTACCCTATGCTATGGGCCCTGAAGACAGCAATCAGGCGTTCATATTCAGCGTTGGCTTCAACAGCAGATTTCAGCTTATAGCGACACGAGCCGAATGCCCCGGCAGGCGTGTGGCGCAAACCGGCAATGGTTTTTTTGGATTCTTTAGAGGTATCGATCAACTCTTCGCGAAGCGCACCGATAATGCCGTTCTTGCCTGCCAGCACCTTACCAAACTGCTTGTGATCTCGCGCTGCTTCAATCACACCACAGGCACTGGCGTTAATGACCGCAGTCACACCGCCCGATTGTGCATAAAATATATTTTTACCGGCCATTTGCTATCCTTTACTGTTAAATACCTTAGCTCGTCATACTTTGCTATTAAATAGAGCAGCTCTTAAATAGAGCCACTCTTAAATGCCCTTGACGGTTTCATCAACAAGCCAATCCACAACGTCGTGGAGCGCTTCAGTCGATGTTCTCCCCGCCGCAATCGCTGCATCATGCACACGAACTTGCTGATGAGCACTAGTGCCTGAAATCAGAATATCGTTAACATGTGCTAATGCATCCTCACAACCCAGAGCCGCCGCATCTTCTGCGACAAAGCCTAACAGCTCATCCAGTAATTGTTGAAAAGGAATGACCTCCCCTTGAGCCAGATCGATCAAGCCCTCATCAAACGAATAACGCATGGCTCGCCAACGATTCTCATTGATGAGCATACTCGCATACCGTCGCCAGCGCTGGTTGCTGCGACGCAAACGATACAGCATTCGCATGAGACAAACAGTCAGCGCCACCATACTGATACTATGTTGGACGTTGGTACAAACGTCCATGATGCGAGTTTCCAACGTCGGGAAACGGGCGCTCGGACGCAAATCCCACCAAATCCTGCTGGCGTCCTCGATCAAACCCGCTTGCTTGAGAATATCCACATGGCGCTCATACTCGGCATAACTGGCGAACTGCTCCGGCAATCCAGTACGCGGCAATCCGCCAAAGACAGTCAAACGATAGGACTTCAATCCAGTATTTTCACCCTCCCAGAAGGGCGACGAGCAAGACAGCGCGAGTAGATGCGGCAGAAAGTAACTTAACTGACTCATCAAATCGATGCGCAACTCAGGGTCAGCAATCCCCACATGTACATGCATACCACAGATCAATAGACGCCGGGCCGTGGCCTGCATCTCGTGAGTAAGATCAACGTAACGGGGATTGGCTGTCTGCTTCTGGTTCATCCAGCGCGCGAAGGGATGCGTTGAGACAGCGATAGGCGCGTAGTTATATTTGTCGCTCACCTGAGCAATAATGCCCCGTAAGCGTTTGATTTCGGCTTCAGCCTGACCAACATCACGACAAACGGTGGTACCTATCTCAATTTGAGAGCGCATTAGCTCAGGGCTTACCTGCTCACCACATAGCGCCGCACACTCTCGCATCAACGCAACAGGAGGATCGCTCACCAGGTCGCGCGTATCTCGATCGACCAGCAGATATTCTTCCTCAACACCCAGAGTAAACTCAGGTTCCGTTAATTTCATGGACTATCTTCCATCTCACCGCATCATTTTGACCAGTTGCCTGTCAGGCTAGTCTATAATACTTTCGATTTTTTGTAACAGCGTACCGCTAAACCGCATGAATGACACACCCGCGCAAATTATTGAATGGCCAGCACCCGCCGTTGACGAGCTAGGTGATGACTCTATTGATTTTTTACGTATATTGAAGAACCCTACATGGATTACTGTAGCGGGTAAGGACCCCAGCCGCAGTCGCGCCATCGTGACGCTATTGCATGGTAACGAGCCGTCTGGTCTCAAAGCTGTGCATCGTTTTCTTAAAAGTGGTCAGCAACCCGCCACCAATTTGGGTATTTTCGTCGCCTCCGTCAATGCAGCGCTGTATCCACCGATTCTTTCGCACCGATTTTTGCCCGGCGAAGAGGACTTCAATCGCTGCTTCAATCCACCGGCGAATACTCCCCAGCGTACTCTGGCCAAAAATCTATTACAGTTATTACGAGACTTCGCCCCGGAAGCTATTGTCGACACACACAACACATCAGGGCACAGCCTGCCATTTGCCGTCAGTATCCGAGCGGATAAACGCTCATGTCAGGTAACTCAAATATTCACACATCGCTTGGTCGTGATTGACCAGGCACTGGGCACATTGATCGAGCAAAGACAAGGACACTGTCCCATAGTCACCGTTGAGTTTGGGGGATTCAGCGATCCAGACGCGGATGAACTCGCCACCCGGAGCCTGCAATCCTTTATCTGCACGGATCAATTATTTAGCGACGAGCCGGCGCCACTACAAATTCTACGCAACCCGTTGCGACTAGAAATCGACCAACATACCCACTTGCATTATTCGAGCACGGTCCAATCAAAAGCTGACATTACCTTGTTCAACACGATCGACCAGCTGAATTTCTCTCGTCTAAAACCCGGCACTGCACTGGGCTGGCTAAGTACCAAAGGTCTTGCGGGACTCAAGGTGTCGAGTGCAACAGGCGAGGATTTAACCACCGCATATTTCGCTGAAAAGAACGGATTTTTAGTCACACTAAAAACGATCACCCTGTTTATGGCCACCACCGATTCCTATGTGGCACAGCAGGATTGCTTACTTTACCTAACGTCGGAATAAAAATGACTCTATATACTGCAACCTACTTCGTCCATCTGACCTGCGCTATGTTATCCATCAGTTTTTTCTTGCTGAGGGGCATCTGGATGCTGACTGACAATGGCATGCTTGGCCACAAGTTCACAAAAATCGCCCCCCACATCATCGACACACTTCTGCTCGGCTCAGCGATCGTATTGCTCTTTATTGTGGGGCAATATCCTTTCGTCGATCACTGGCTAACCGCCAAAGTTATCGCCTTGATCGCCTATATAGTGCTGGGCACTATCGCTATCAAACGAGGTAAAACAAAGGGTCAGCGCAGCATAGCGTTGGTTGCCGCACTGATCGCCTTTGCCTATATTGTGTCTGTGGCGATCAGCCATGACCCCATGGGCTTTCTGGCTGGTTGATGCTTAATCGCCGACGCGTACCGCGAGAATATCGCAGCCGGCACCGTGCAAGACGCTATTGGCGGTAGAGCCTAACAAGAGTTTGAGGCCTGACTGTCCATGGGTACCCATGACAATCAGGTCGATGGCCATCTCTTTGGCTGCTGCGTGAATTTCAGACGATGGCTTACCTTCACGTGTGATGCAGTTATCTGCGGCTACGCTCAGCTTCTCTGCGGTCTCAGCCATTTTTTTCTTGGCCTGTTGGCGGATACTCGTTTCAAGTTCGACGACCTGATTACTCCAACTCATCCCGTCAGCAGCGTAGGCAATCGCTAGAGGCTCATTGACGTGAATCAAAAATATTTCAGCATGATCGACTTTCGCTATCATTGTCCCTTTTTCGATGATCCCTTCATTGTCACCATGAAAATCGAGTGCTATTAAAACTTTCTTATAAATGGGCATATTATCTTCCTTTGGATTTACCTAAAACGTTATCAAGCCTATGATCTGCCACGAAACACAGCTGATAGAAACAGTCACTAGACACTTTACCTAGCCAAACCTCTATTTACATATAAGACCGCATCAAAGCATTTCAATCGATCGAGATCGGCGACGTGAATCCGTCAGGCTTAACGATCAAGACATCGCTCGCCAGGTAGTCAACGACCCTCTCAGTGGTGTTGCCTACGAACACATCCGATATGACGCTACGTGAAATAGCCCCCATAACGACCAGATCAGCTGACAAGTCTTTTTCAAGCTTCTGTAAACCAAACTCAGGCGCATCCTCAATAAGATGAACCCGATCAGCCGGTAAAGAAAAGTCATCAACAAGCGCCTGCAAGGACTCTTTGTGTTCCTCTTTCGCTTGTTTTAGATAGGAACCAGACAGCGGGACCTGACTGTAGGAATGTACCGCGTGGACGACCCCGCCCGTCAATTCGCCAAGATCAAGCGCGTCCTGAAGGATTTTATGATCAAGACCCTGGGGTTTATGGCGCATATGCTTAGGGTCGACAGCCGCCAGAATAACCGGTTGTTTTTGCCAGTTTTTTTCTTTAATCAGCAATAGTGGCATCGGGCAACAACGCACCAGCTGCCAGTCATCATTGGTGAGGAACAAGCGCGACAACGCAGAGTGTTGGCGGGTGTGGCGAACAACCATGTCAGCCCCCGCTTTCATGGCCTCAACAACAATAGCCTTATAACCTGGATGCCCCCATACCGACTGGGTACTGACAACGAGCCCTTGCCGACGCAACGGTTCGGCCAATGCCTCAAGAACCTGCTTGCGCTCGCTCAGATATTCTTCCCGCAGGCCAACAAGATCAACGGCATCAAAGTAGTACCCCTCAACCAAATACTCTGTGTAGTCACACGCTATCAGTTGTATTTCAAAGTCGGCCAGACGTGCTAACGACAATACCTTAGTAAGGGCGGGCTGTAATTCTTGCTCAGGGTCGACAACGACCAGAATCTTGTTCAGTTCTAACATTCAGAGTACCTCTATCGATATCGTCATCACATATATTGAAGAGAAAATGCTAACGTGCGCAAGAAATACAGGTTTCAGTCGCAGTAAGCGCCTGCAGACGGGCGTCAGCAATCACCTGCCCACAACGAATACAAAGCCCATATTGACCGGCACTGAGACGAGTCAGAGCCCGATCAATTTTCCCCAACTCATCACGCCCTTCAGCATCTAGTGTCATCACCAACTCCCGACTCTCCATTTCTACCGACTGCTCACCAAAATCGGTACTGACGCGTTCATCTCTGCTATGCAGGTCCTTGTGAGTTTGCTGAAGTCGATGCAATAAATCCTGACGTTTGGCCAGGAGTCGTTCGCGAGCCAATTCTTGATCCACGTCAACCTCCTACCTCGTAAGCGTTAATTCCACTCTACTTCACAAAAGCTAAATGAAATTGACCGTAATCAAGCCACGTAGCCATCGTGTCATTCTCGATCGTGATACTTTTCACACAGGGTCTCTTGAAAAAATCGATAGGCGTCTTATTCCATTAAGCAGGTTAACGAACAGGTTAATCATCAGGTTTAAGAATCGGTTTATGAACGACAGTACCAACAACCAACAAGCCAATCGAAACTAGGAGTAATGACCATGAGCCATTTAATCTATGCACCATTCGGCGCGTTGAACCAATTGCACAGAGAATTTGGACGGGCATTTGATGATAGGCCTACCTCTGACGCCGAGGTCGCGAAGGACGAGGCCGGCACCTGGGCACCTCAGGTTGACATCAAGGAAGACGAGCAAGGCTTCAGCGTCTTGATGGACCTGCCTGGTGTTGACCCCAAGCAGGTTGCTGTCACCATCGATCGTGATATTTTGACGATTCGCGGCAACCGAACCTTAGACGACAATGTAGGCACGAATGAAGACACGCATAAGAAACAGAGTAGAAATAAAAGCGCCTACAAACGTCGAGAGCGTGTCAGCGGCGCATGCCATCGCCACGTCTCTGTCTATCCGATGCTTAAGACCATTTCTCAACAATGGGAATGCGTCGACCCGTGCCAAATGCCACCTTCGACACTTTCGTTCCAGGGCAAGTCTGGCGGCGCTTGTATTCCATCCGCCCCATCAGACTGACAATTCGCTCAAAGTCTGACTGGGCTACCGGTTTGCTGATCCAATTTTGGAGCACGGCGAGGTCCATGGAGATATACGCAGCCTCTTCAATGCGCTGCCTAACCCAGACACTGAAGCGCGCAAAGGTGCTAACATATTCTTCAACATAAGCCCGCACAATAGGATCTAAAATGGCATAAGACAGCAGCGACTCTTCATCAATTTGTCCCGGCGCCAGCTCTGCGCTGGGCGGTTTTTGCCAAATATTGTCCGGAATACGAGAAGATTCACGGGCAATATCCACCACCTGAAACTTGAATAGGTCCTTAATCGGCGCGTAGCTGAAATTCATATCAAAATGGGTGTAATACCCACAGGCTGATTCGGTTTTATTACCTGTCGATAAAGGCATGGCACCAAAAGCGTTACTAAAATGCATCACATAGACATCACGAATACGCGCTTGAATGTTTTCATCGGCCACCCTCGAGTAACGGTTAGCCGCCAATTTCGCCGTGACCAGATTGTCAGCCCGATCGGGGTGCCGATCAAACTGCTGATTCAACATAGACACGACAGACTCGTGCTCGACCTGCACCTCATAATCCCAACAGCCTAGCCTTTCATGCAACTCAACGGCATCATCTGTTGAGTGCTTGCTACTGAAGATGGATGGCATTCTAATCGCGTGAACATTGGCCGCACCCAGCGCATCACAGGCGATTTGACATACCACAGCGCTGTCGACACCACCGCTGGACGCAAGTACCAACTGAGTGAAGCCAGATTTTTGCGCATAATCACGCAACCCGAGCACCAACAGATCGTAAAGACTCGCGGCGCGCTGAGCTAAAACGTCTTTATGCGGCGATGCATACACGTTTTCCACCTGTATTGGCGCCGTCGCAAGATCAACTACATCAAAGCTATCTTCGAACACGTCGGTGCACAGGTGTAATAAATTGCCGTCCCGGACAATAAAACTCTGTCCGTCGAATACGAGCTCGTCCTGCCCACCTCGCTGGTTGACATAGACCACCGTCATACCAGGCTCAGTACCAGGCGCGATGACGTTAAGGCGCTGCCAGCACTTATCGTGCACATAGGGCGAACTGTTTAGCGAAAGGATGACGTCGACGCCAGCCTCCCGATACTGTTGCAGCGGATTGTCATCGTAGTTGTAGTCATCCGAGCCCTTGTCGTTCCAAAGATCCTCGCAGATAGTAATACCCACTGATTGACCGGCGATATCAAGACACAACAGGTCTTCACCGGGCTGAAAGTAACGTAATTCATCAAACACGTCATAAAAGGGTAAGAGTTGTTTGGCGTACGTGCCTTTCGTTTGTCCCTGGCAGAGTACAGCCGCCATATTAAAAAAAGGCTTGCCTGACCCAGGATTACGGTCGATATAGCCTACAACAACGTGTAAACGACTAGACATCGATGCCGTGTAGGCGCGAACCTCAGCAAGCATCGACAGATTTCGCTCAATAAACTCTGGATGATAGATCAGGTCTTGGCTCAGGTAGCCGGGCAAGGTCAGCTCCGGAAAAACAATCAGATCGCAATCCTGCTGACTCGCTATGTCAATGCCCCGGCAGATAGCCGCCGTGTTGCCGGCAAAATCACCTGGCGTTGTATTGATTTGGCCGAGGCAAACTCTCACGGCGAAGTGACTGGTTGCCCAGCATTCCGTCTCGGAGCCTGGACAACGTAAATCAGATACACTGTTGACAGCAGTACAACGCAAGCCCAAGCCTGATGAAGGCTCGCCAGCCCCAGTGGAATGACATGGATGAGTGTGAGCACACCGATGCCAAACTGAATGAGCGTTGCCGCCAACGTAGCGCTGGCCGCCAGTTTCACGCGCCGACTTGGCCCGGCCATAGCCATCACCCAGCCTATACCTCCTAGCAGCAACAATGCCGCACCCACCCATCGATGGACAAACTGCACCGTCGCCGTACTTTCAAACAGGTTCAGCCACCACGGTTGCATTGCAAACACCGCATCGGCAATCCACAACTCATTCATACGTGGGTACGTGTTGTAACCCAACCCCGCATGACTGCCCGCTGTAAACGCGCCCCAGGTCAACTGAATCAGCAAACACAATGCGAAAGCATGCACCACCGCCTTCAAACCGGCCCCGGCGCCACGCGCCCGTTCAACCTGCAGCAGCCCTAGCGTCAGCCAGAACAAATAGGCGAGTATCGACATCGCCAGCATCAAATGTGCCGCCAGTCGATAATGACTGACACGAGGCATATCAACCAAGCCACTCTTCACCATGTACCAACCCATGAGGCCCTGCATGCCGCCCAAAGCCAGACCAAACAGCAGCTTCGGCATCAGCGGCTTATCAATACGACCTAGCAAGAAAAAGGCTAGCAATGGGAAGAAATACAGAATACCAATAAATCGACCCAGCACCCGATGCCCATACTCCCAATAGAAAATTGTCTTAAAACCTGCCAAATCCATGTGGCGATTCTCTAACTTGTACTCGGGATATTGTTGATAGGCGTCAAAAGCGGACTGCCACTCGTCGGAATTCGAGGGCGGCAGCGCCCCCATGATAGGGCGCCATTCAACCATCGAAAGCCCGCTGTCTGTCAGGCGAGTAATGCCTCCTACAACAATCATGGCAAATATTGTCGCGCACACAATCGCCAGCCAGCCTGCAATATACTTATTAGAATCGGTCATCATCGGTCTTCGGGCGTTCGCCAAGTGAGTTCAAAGATATGTACGGCTAGTTTACCGCGATGGATGCCATAAAATCACCTCTGCTGACACCTGACGGGGATGAACGCTAAAGGCAAAAAAAGTTTACTTGATCTCACACCCCACCTGTTTCATAGTACGAAATTATCTGTACCAAAAACGCACCACGTTTTAGTACTAGCTGCAATCTGTAGATTCACAGTGATGTTTCCCGTTGCACCCTGGTTCTAATTTTGGAGCGATTATGAACGATCAAAGAAAATACGTTGTATCTTGTCGAGCCTGCAGTCTCAATGCCCTTTGCGTTCCGCACTCTCTCACCGACAAAGAAATCGAGATCGTCGACGCGGCAGTCAAACGCAGCAAACCAATACAGCGAAATAGAACGGTTTTTGAGACAGGCGATAAATTTTTCTCCCTGTATGCTGTACGATCCGGCGCCATCAAAACCTATAGTGTTGACCAAGAAGGTGACGAGCATGTCATCGGTTTCTATTTGCCGGGCGAAATGTTCGGCATGGACGCCATCAATTCTGGCCACCATATCAGTTCTGCCAAGGCCCTGGAGACCACGGCTATCTGCGAGATACCCTACAATCGACTTGAAGAACTATCTTCCCAGATTCACAACCTTCAATCCCATATGTATCGCCTGCTCAGCAAGGAGATCAGTCAGGATCAACGTTTGCAATTGCTGTTGAGCAAAAAGACGGCGGAGGAACGCATCGGTAACTTTCTGCTAGACCTATCTAATCGCTACCAGCAGCGTCATCTATCGCCTACCGCATTTCGCTTGCCCATGGCCAGAACAGACATCGGTAACTACCTGGGATTAGCGGTCGAGACAGTGAGTCGTATATTCACTCGCTTACAGAAGAGTCAGATCCTACGAGTAGAGGGCAAAGAAGTGGAAATTCTTGACCATCATCGTCTATGCACGATTTCTCATATGGAAGAGACGGAGACTCTGAGGGCTTAGCCCCTCAGAGCTCGGCAAGTTTTTGGGTTGAAGCGACGTTACTTGCGGGCTTTATAGAAAATCTATAGAGCACAGGGCCTGTCGTACAAAGGCTCTGGTGATACTTTTGCCTAAAAAATAAAAGAGACCTGGATTCCGATCGAGAGAATTGCACCCTGAAACAACACTCGCATACCGTTAATGAACCCAGGCCCCTAACGCTTAATCAATCCGCGCATCTTTTACCAAATTCAACATCAAGTCATTGACCAACGTCAAACAGCCGCTTTCATCTCCGACATCAGTGCACGCTGAGATCCGAAGACCGAGCAAAACCGTACATGCGAGGTAACACATTAGCCCTCATTAGCCGCACAAATAGTCATTTGCAGCACACCCTATTTGTGGCTTACTACGCGGCAGTCGATTTTTAGGAGTACAAGATGTCAAATCTGGACACTTTTCGAGCGGAAACTCGCACCTGGCTTGATGCTAATTGCCCACAGAGCATGCGCAATCTGTCTTTCCACTGGGAAGACGCCCATGCAATCTATGACAATGATGATGCCCGTCAATGGCTCAAAGTCATGGCAGCCCGTGGCTGGACAGCGCCCACATGGCCTAAGGAATACACCGGCGGCGGCCTAGCACCCGCTGAAGCCCAAGTGCTCGCCCAGGAAATGGGACGCATCAAGGCCGTAGCGCCGAGCTCAGGCATGGGTTTGGCAATGATTGGGCCAACCCTACTTGAATATGGTACGGAAGCGCAAAAGCAAAGACATCTCCCAAAAATTGTCAGTGGTGAAGTCAGTTGGTGCCAAGGCTACAGCGAGCCAGGCGCTGGCTCAGATTTGGCAGCCCTGCAGACCAAAGCCGTTGTAGACGGTGACAATTTTGTGCTCAATGGCCAGAAAGTATGGACCTCAGGGGCACAGTACGCTGATTGGATGTTCGCTCTCGTTCGAACCAACCCCGAAGCATCCAAGCATGAAGGCATCAGCTTTGTACTGCTCGACATGCATCAGCCCGGCGTCACCATCAAGCCTATCTCTCTTATTTCCGGTTCATCACCTTTCTGTGAGACCTTCTTTGACGATGCCCTCGCTAAACGCGAAGACCTAGTCGGAGAGCTCAACAAGGGCTGGACGGTAGGCAAGCGCCTACTTCAGTTCGAACGATCCGGCATCGGCGGCCTGTCTGGTGGCGCCAAGAAGCGTAAACCCGGCGAAATCAAACGTAACGAGTATGTCGAAATAGCCACCAAGTATGTCGGCAAAGCAGACGGTAAGGTGGCCGACGAAGGAATTCGTACAGAAATTCTCAACCATTCTATGCTGGAGCGCGCCTTCCAGTTAACGGCTCAACGGGTCAGCCAAGAAATGCAAACCTCCAAGACACCTGGCGCGGCAACATCTATCTTCAAATTGGTGGGCTCTAACTTGGCGCGCAACGGCTCAGAGTTAAAGGCCAAATTGATGGGTACTCAGGGTGTTGGCTGGCAGGGTGAAGGGTTTGACGACCACGAACTCGAAACCACCAAAAACTGGCTTAGCGGCCGCGCCGTGACTATTTATGGCGGCACCAATGAAGTACAAATGAATATCATCAGTAAGCGCGTGCTCGGCCTGCCCGATTGAGAACCGGCTAACAGTGAGGCTGTGACATCCATCACAGCCTTGCTCATTGCTTGACCACTGATCGTTTTTCTCGCTGATTTAGCGTCCCTTCCCGATAGTCTTCCTCCTGTTTACACCTGATGGCCCGGCATTCATTCTGTGGTCTTCCGCGAGGTTGAGCCATCGTGACTGGAGATATCCGATGCATACAGACATTACCCATAGCGCAGAGCGACTTTCAGCCATATCCCGCGCGCCATTCTTCGAACTACCTGTGCTACAAAAATCCCTGCTAGTGCTCACTACCCATGATTGCTACTCCGCCAAGGCAGAGTCAACGCAAGTGCAGTATAGGCGACAACCTAATGATTTTGTCGTCGTCGCCATCAATAACGCGAACCGCGCCAAACCCACGACACCCACAGGGCGAGCAAGCCAGTCGTTGATGCCAGTAATGGAAGACATCTCGGGCTGCAGCCAACACAAAATTCCACGGAATATCACCATCGTCGTGCCTTCGCCCATATGCTGAAGGCCAGCACAACCACCTTGAGCTACCTGCTATTCTGTAAAGACAGGCATTGCGCCCATTTCCCATAGAATAACCGTGGCCCCCAATAACGCAGCGCACATAACCAGCCCAACCCCCACCATGGCGCTGGCAAAGAGGAAACCGCGCTCACT
Organism: Candidatus Azotimanducaceae bacterium; assembly: GCA_047626255.1. GTDB lineage: Bacteria > Pseudomonadota > Gammaproteobacteria > Pseudomonadales > Azotimanducaceae > UBA4582. Next base: position 1,257 of record JBLHRT010000047.1, on the reverse strand, counting down.
AGGCATTTGCATAACGATGGGTACACCCACATAGAGCAGGTAAACTGTGTAAGCGGCGGCCGCGCAGCCCAGCAGCATATCCAGCCACAACACCGGATAGAAGCCACTCAAACCACAGATAAACAGCGGGGTCAGTGTATATCCCGCGATACTCACCCCTTTGCCGATCGTCGAATCTGTCGCCTCATAGGTCTCCGACATCCAGTGAATCATATAGCCAAGGAACGTCGTCGCCACGAGGATCGCCAAGTAGAACAGCACCATTATCTGCATCGCACTTTCCTGGGTCAGTCTGATCGTTCTGTCACCGAGCTGCCAACCCACCTGGGTTGAGCCGACATACCAGGCAACAGGTGCCAGCATGGCCGCCCATAACAGGTAACGTATAAAATGGCCCTTCACCGTACCATTGTCAGCGCGAATAGCCTCCCACTCCTGCCGGGGATTTACCAAGATACCCACTAGGTGATTCATGATGCACTCCTGTCATTATTCGGATTAAATTCGGAGCAGACAGCTATCAATGATGCTGCCGGTACTCATTCCGCGTGCGGGCTTAGTGATGTTGGTTAAACATCCGTATTATCTTTTGACGCGCGAGCTGCGTCTTCATCAAGCTCTTCATCAAGCTCTTCATCAACAAGCTCTTCATCATAAAGAATGCGAAAAGCCTCCTTCTCAAGGTCTTCGTACTGATCGGTACGCACGGACCAAACAAATGCCCAGATCGCAACGATGACGATCAAGAGGCTAATGGGAATGAGCACAAAGACGACTTCCATCAGCCCCGCACCGTTCTAAGCCTGTTAGCATTAAGCACAACTAACAGTGAACTTAACGACATACCCAGCGCCGCCATCCATGGGTGCAGCATGCCAGCAACCGCCAGCGGTATAACTGTGCCGTTATACATCAACGCCCAGCTGATATTTTGCCTGATAACGCGCCGTACTTTCTTAGAAAATTCAACTAACACGGGCAGCGATGTAAGGTTGCTGTTGAGTAAGGTAGCGTCTGCAGCTTCCTGGACGATGACATCGACAGGGCTTACGGCAACAGATGCATACGCCGAGGCCATAGCTGCCGCGTCATTGATGCCATCTCCCACCATCACCACTCTCGCGCCTTGTTTTTGTCGTTGGCGAACCACACTGACTTTAGCGTCAGGCTTCATGCTCGCATGTACCTCTTCAATACCCAGCATCTCACCAAGACGCCGAGCCTCACCAATAGCATCACCCGTCAGTATCGACAGAT
>JBLHRT010000046.1:0-13253 GCA_047626255.1 Candidatus Azotimanducaceae bacterium | reverse complement strand
GGGGTGCGGCTGCGTGGCGACGGTGAGTTGACAGAACTCGTTGAGCGCCTGCAAGGCATCACGTTCAATGGTGAAACCTTTGTGCTAGTGGCGACAGACGAGGTGTTGCTGACCCACGCCAATGTGCCCAGCAAGCAAATGCGGCAGATTATGCAGGCGGTGCCGTTTGTGATCGAGGAACAGCTGGCCAGTGATGTCGAAGACTGCCATTTTGCCGTAGGTGAGCGCCTGGAGAGTGGCGATATCAGTGTCGCTGTTATCGACCGTGAGCTGATCAGCGCCTGGTGTGAGTCACTGCGTACAGCAGGACTCTCCCCCTGTTTGATGCTGGTGGATGTCTTGCAGGTGCCCTGGTCGGGTGGTATCAGTTTGCTGGTTGACGGCCAACGCCTGCTGATGCGCACTGGGAAGACCCGCGGCTACAGTTTTAGTGCCGACCAGTTAGCGCTGGCCCTGGGCTTGTCGGCTCCGGCTGATGGCGATCAGATGGTGATTTACGCGGATGAAGGCGCGCGGGCGCAGATCGCGCTGGCTGTCAGCCAGGTCAATGCAGAATACGGCATCAGCTGCGAGTTACGCGATGTGCCCGTGTCGGGTTTTGAATGGCTTTGTGCGGGACTCGACCCTCGTGGCGTGAATCTGTTGCAAGGCGAATTCCGAGCGGCACCAACCACCCAGGCGGCAACCAATATCTGGCGCTCGGTGGCGGTATTGGCGATGCTGGCGTTCGGGCTACATCTCGCCGTAGTGCTGGGGCAGGGGCTTTATTTGGAGCGTCAGGCGGATCAGTTTGAAGCCGCCTCACTGGGGCTATATAAGGAAATTTTTCCTGAAGACCGCAACGTCAGAGACTTGCGGCGTCGCTGGCGAGTTCACCTAGGCGCGAGTAAGGGTGATAACGTCGGCTTTGTATCGCTGTTTGCGGACGCCGCGGAACAGCTACAAGGCTCCAATCTGGTGCTCAATAATGTCAATTACAACGCCAATCGGGGTGACCTGATTCTGCAGGTTCAGGCGCCGCGCAGTGAGCAATTAGTCAGCTTCACCGAGGCCTTGACGGCTCGGGGGCTTAACGCAGAGATTGGTACCATCAGCCAAGAGGCAAATCAGGTTAAGGGTAGTATCAAGGTCAGATCTGGAGGTGGTGCATCATGACGATTCAATTGCCCGCGGTGCTGCAGCCTTGGCTAATGCGGTTCCACAATCTACCGGGCAGGGATCAAAAAGCGCTGCTGGCGCTTGGGGTTGTGCTGGGGGTGCTCGTGTTTTATCTGGCTGTTTGGGTGCCTGTTTATCAAGTGTATGAGACGGGTCAGGCGAATCGAGAACGTCAATTGTCGTTGTTGCGCTACCTTCGCGGCACCGAGACACAAGCGCGCGCAGCGGCCTCGGGTCCTGCCAGGGGCGCCAAGGGGCAGGCGTTATTGCCGCAGATCTCAAGTTCCACGCAGCGCTTTCAAATCAAGCCGAATCGTCTGCAGCCAGAAGGCAGTGATGCGGTCAGTGTCTGGTTTGACGCCGTCAGCTTCAACGATCTAATGCGTTGGCTTGAGCAGCAGGCGTCGCAGGGTATCGAGGTGCGACAGATCTCAATCGATCGGGACGAGGCGAACGGTAAGGTTAATGCCCGTATTATTTTATTCAGCTGATCGTGTTTATCGGAGACGCAATGTATGCATGAAGCAGAGTTTGCACAGCGCTGGGCGATGACGGTTACCAGCCAGCTGCCGCTGGAAATAGCCGTTGCAGGTGGCCATCTGGCCGATGACTTAGCGTTTGTTTTTATCGCCGGTTATCAGGCAGCCGTGCGCGCTTGCTTTGCGATTGATGATCCCGGCTGGGTGGCTTATGCCGTCTCAGAACATCGCGACTCAGCGGCTGCCGATGGCCCGTCATCAAGGGTGCACCTCGACCCCCAAAGTCAGACTCTGAACGGGGTGAAGAGCTGGGTCGCGGCTGTCGAGCACATCACTCAGCTGGTGATCAAGGTGGGTGATGGTGGTCAAGCGCAGTATTGGCGGGTCGCGACTAGCGCCCCAGGGGTCTCTTTAGAGGTGCGGCCCGCGGGGCAGTTTTTGGCTGCCATGAGCCAGGGTAGTGCTGAATTCCAACAGACGCCCGCTGAGGCGTTGACGCGCCTTGATGCGCTGGCCGCCAGACGTTTTAAATTCATGGAGCCTTTGTTTATTGATATCGCGTTTCTCGCTTTCGTCAGAACCCGCGCGCCGAGCATTAGCCAGGTCGACGACTTGCTGACGCTGGGCTCTGTGCTGGTAGAGGCGGATTTTTCGTTACCGGCGACAGCGGTGCAGTTTGCGACTCTCGACACCGGAGTGCAGCAGGTGCTGATTGAATTCGAGCGGCTTGCGGCGACTCTTCCACCAGAGAACGAAATGGCGCTACCTGCGGCTTGGGCGCAAGACCGGGCCTTGCTCAGCATGTACTCCAAAGGTATACAGCAGCGTGCCGAAGCCGCAGGTTAGCGCGCCGTATTCAGAGATAGAGATAGTGCCTTGCTAGACTTCATCATTGTCAGCGGCGGTCGTACTCCGGGTTACTTAAAGTCCCTAGACTGCAACGTGAAGTGTTCGAGGTGTTGACTTAGGTCTTCTACCTGGCCGGCAATGACGTGCACGATGCTGGCCTGACGCTCGACAACGCCCTTGATCTTGAGCAGTCGGCCTTGGGTAATCGCGGTACGATATTGCTCGTATACCCGGGTCCAGACGACGACATTGATATTGTCGGTTTCATCCTCCAGCGTTAAAAACAACACGCCCGATGCTGTTGAGGGACGTTGTCGACCGGTGACAATGCCCGCGATCTGGACAAAGCGGCCATGTTTGAGCGTCGCCAGTTCGGCGGATGATCGACACTGGCTGAAAGGCTCGCCCATTTCTCGCAGCATACGCATAGGATGACGACCGAGGGTCAGCCCTAGGCTTTGGTAATCAGCGCGCAGATCGTCAGATTCCGCCGGTGGTGCTAGATAAACCCCCGGGGTGTCGGCCACCATGGATGGCGCGCCAGCCTCATCCAGGGCTGTGGCTGGTAGAATACCGCTAGCTTGCCAGTGAGCCTGGTAACGATGGCCCGTGAGGCGTTTAAAGGCGCCGGCTTCTGTCAGCCGGCCCAGGTCGCCGCGATCTAGGCGGGCACGTTGGGTAATATCGTCTAAGTCAATGATGCCCTGCTGGGCCCGGGCATGCACAATCCGAAAGGCAGCCTCCGTCCTCAGCCCCTTGATGCGCTGTAAGCCCAGTCGAATAGCCGGTTGTCGTGGCGCTGGCCGATTGTCTTCCATGCTGGGTGCTTCGAGGGTTGATTCCCAGTCACTGCAGAGAATATCCACCGGCCTGATCTCAACGTTATGCCGGCGGGCGTCCTGTACCAGTTGTGAGGGTGAGTAGAAGCCCATAGGCTGGGAGTTCAGCAAGCCGCAATAAAAGGCCGCGGGTTCATGGCATTTTAACCAGGCAGAAAAGTACACCAGCAAGGCAAAGCTGGCGGCATGGGATTCAGGAAAGCCATAGTCACCGAAGCCCTTGATCTGTTCGAAGATACGTTCGGCAAAATCTCGGTCATGGCCTCGCTCGAGCATACCGTTGACGAGTTTCTGTTGGAAGACCTCCAGCCCACCCTTGCGTTTCCAGGCGGCCATGGCGCGGCGCAGTTGGTCTGCCTCGCCGGGTGAAAAGCCGGCAGCGACGACCGCGAGTTTGATGACTTGCTCTTGAAAGATGGGTACCCCCAAGGTGCGCCCCAGTACAGATTTGACGGCCTCGTTGGCATAGGTCACGGCTTCTTCGCCATTACGGCGTTTTAGGTAGGGGTGCACCATATTGCCCTGAATGGGCCCCGGTCGAACGATGGCAACCTCGATCACCAGGTCATAAAAGCACGCGGGTTTGAGGCGCGGTAGCATGGAGATCTGGGCCCGCGACTCCACCTGAAACACCCCGATGCTGTCGCCCCGTTGCAGCATCTGGTAGGTCAGGGGGTCTTCTGCGGGGATGCCTGCGACAGACAGCTGGCTGCCGCGATAGCCATTCACCAGATCGAGGGTTTTACGAATGGCCGTGAGCATTCCCAGCGCTAGGATATCGATCTTCAGTAAGCCCAAGGATTCAAGATCATTCTTGTCCCACTGAATGATGGTGCGATCTTCCATGGCCGCATTCTCGATAGGCACCAGTTGCGACAGGGGACCACTGGAAATAATAAAGCCACCCACATGCTGTGACAGATGTCGGGGCGTATTGAGGATTTGTTGTACCAAGTTCATGAACTGACCAATGATGGGGCTACGAGGGTTGATGCCGGCTTCTTCAAAGCGGCTCAGCAGTTCGTCTTCCTTGTCCCACCAGGACAGGGAGCTGGCTAGCTGCTCCACGAGCTGCAAGTCCATACCCAGTGTCTTGCCCACATCGCGGACGGCACTTTTCGGCCGATAGGTGACGACACTGGCAGCCAGGGCAGCGCGATGACGGCCATATTTCTTGTAGATGTACTGGATAACTTCCTCGCGGCGTTCGTGTTCAAAGTCGACATCGATGTCCGGTGGTTCATCCCGCTCCTTAGAGATAAAACGCTCGAATAGCAGGCTGGTCTTGGCGGGATCTACCTCAGTGATCTCCAGGCAGTAGCAGACGGCACTGTTGGCTGCAGAGCCGCGACCCTGGCAGAGGATCTGGGCGCTGCGGGCAAAATGCACGATGTCGAAGACTGTCAGAAAGTAATACTCGTACTGCAACTCACGAATCAGTTGCAGCTCTTTCTCGATGGTCGCCGTCACCTCATCCTTGATGCCGTCAGGCCAGCGCTTGCGGGCGCCAGCTTCCACCAGCTGGCGTAGGTACTGGGCTGGGCTGAGTGGCTCGGGTACCAGCTCGGCAGGATATTCATAACGCAGCTCATCTAACGAAAAGTCACACAGGTCGGCAATGCGCACCGACTCGGCGAGCAAGGCGGGTGGGTACAGGCTCGCCAGTAGCGGCCGTGATCGCAGGTAGCGTTCTCGATTGGCCTGCAGCAGCTTGCCCGCCAGACGTAGGGGCTGGCCAATGCGAATCGCCGATACCACATCCTGCAGAGCCTTACGGTCAGGGTGATGCATGTGTACGTCACCACAGGCGACCATGGGCAGACACAGGGCGCTAGCCAGATCAAAGGCGCGCTGGTAGGTTTGCATCTCCTGACCGTCGGGGAAAACCTCAACACCGAGCCAGAGCCGTCCGTCAAACTGTTGTTGCAGCGCATCGCCACTGGCACGTACGTGCGCCGTCATATGCTCGGTGGTTTTATCGTGCCGATGGCCGCGCTCGTTATGAGGCTTGTTATGGAGCCTGTCATAATGAGTGTTTGGCAACCAGATCGCGAGACACTGGTCGAGACCGAGGCTGATATCCTTGAGCCCTAGTTCATACTCGCCTTTAAGAGCGCGCCGGCGACCCAATGTGATCAGATTGCAGATTTGGCCATAGCCGATACGGTTTGGGGCCAAAAGGATGATATGAGTATCGTCGTCGAGGAAAAACTGGCTGCCTATCAGTAACTTCAAGCCGCACGCCCGGGCCGCCACGTGGGCCTTGACGATGCCGGCCATAGAGCACTCGTCAGTAATGGCCAGAGCTTGATAGCCTAGTTGGGCTGCCTGATTGACGAGCTCTTCCGGTGCCGACGCGCCACGCAGGAAGCTGTAATGACTGATGCAATGTAGCTCTGCATAAGGCGCTGCATAAGAGGCAGCGGAAGGGTCTCTTGTTGTAGAGCGGTTTGTAGAGCGGTTTGTAGAGCGAGTTGTAGAGGTGGCTGAGTTATCAGACATGTAAAGAGCCTTCGTCATAGACGTTCTTTAATGCAGTAGCGCTATGAAGCGCGTTATTTGAGATAATAGTTGGATCTGAAACTGCAGCGATAACGGCCGCTATAACAGCAATTTAGGCAGCAACTACAATGGCAATTTATACTGTAAATATATACAGTAGTTTTGATGAGTGCAAGGACGTGGGTAAAGGAATTAAGCAGGTGGATGAGCAGCAAACTAGACGCCCGTTTGATCGACCATTGCGTCGATCGGCTCAATGTTGTCACCAAGCGTTGTCGTCTAAGTTGTCGTCTAAGTGGTCGTCTAATCAGCCGTCTCGCTATGCAGGCGTTGCATCGTGAGCCAAGAGCAAACTCTGGCCAGGTTGCCACGCCTACGCTGGCTGGCGTGGAGTCTCGGTGTGTTTGGGCTGCTGATGCTGAGCCTGGTTATGTTTGGTAAATCCCGAGGCGTCGAGGTTCATCAAGGCGTTATTGCGCATATCAATGATTTGCGCCTTCAACCCGAGTCTCAACACAAGGTCGGCGGGTCTGCGCCGACCTTTGAGCTAGCCGCGGCGACAGGTCCTGTGGTCATCAATGGTCATTTGGCACACCAGGATTTAACCGAGGCCAGTGGTCTGGCGATATCAACGCGTGACCCAGAGGTCCTGTTTGCTATCAATGACAGCGGCAACGAGCCACGACTTTTTGCTCTTGACCCTACAGGTCAGGATCTAGGTACTTGGTTGATTGCGGGTGCAGGTAATATCGACTGGGAAGACTTGGCGAGCTTTGAATTACAGGGTAAGCACTATCTACTGATTGCCGACACGGGGGATAACCTGCGCTGGCGCTCGACGGCGGTCTTATATGTGGTCGAGACGCCGAACCTTAATGTGCCACTTCAAGGAATGATACCGGTTGCCTGGCAGATTAAATTTCAGTTTGAGCATGGTCCCCGTGATAGCGAGGCTGTTGCTGTTGATGTGGCTGGTAGACAGATTTTACTGGTATCCAAGCGTACAGTACCGGCAGAAGTGTATCGATTGCCCCTCAAGCCTGCCTTCGAAAAACAGTCGACAATACAGATGGCACAGCAGATTGGCGTGATCAATTTACCTCGACCTACGAGCAAGGACTTGCGCCAGGATCCGGTGTTCGGTCAGTATCGATCCCAACCCACGGCAATGGATATCAGCGGTAACCGATTAGTCATTCTGACCTATAAGGACGTCTGGCTGATTAACAGGCAATTGGGCCAGGACTGGGCCATGTTGTTGATGCAGAAGCCTTTGGGTCAGTCGCCCGAGCGCATCATCTTGCCATCGATACATCAGCAAGAAGCCGTCGCCCTAGGTGAGCAGGGCAGACGATTGTGGGTAACCGGTGAGCAGATCAATAGCGAAAGCGCCACGCCACTGATGGTCATGGAGTTGCTGGAGCCCCGAGGATAAGAGCTGCGGTCAAATACGGAATAACCAGGGGCGGAGTAAGTAGTGGGGTCAGAGTAGCTCGCGCTGGAATTACTGAGTCAGCAGGCCCAGTACGGCTTCTTCAGCGACGCGCTGACGGTCAAATACAGCGACGCTGGCTTTGAACTGCAACTCTTCCTTGATCAGGTTAGCGATCTCTTCAGCAAAATCCGTATCTTGGATACGACTTAAACTGCTGCTGTCGATGACTTGCCGATCAAGCAATTGATCGGCCTGGGAAGCCAGTCCATTCTGCTGGGCGCCCAGATCAGCTCGTTGGCTGTTGATGTCATCGCTGATCTCGGTCAGGTCAGCATCCGGCTGGGTGAGCCGGTCCTGCAAGGAAGTGCTGGCTTGGTCTGTGAACAGTGGCTGGCCGTTGAAGCTAGCGCTCTGAAGGACATTTTGGGCCTCTTGCAGCACGTCAGTCTGGCTACGCTGGATGATATCCCGGTCGGAGTCGTTCAGGGCATCGTTGTTGGCTTGCACTTCAAAGGCTTGGGCGCGTTCCACCAAGTTGCTGACATAACCCAAGGTATCATCGGCTTTCTGCAACGATGAGACCTGATCGGTGATGTTTCTGATAGAGACTGTGGTTTCCCCCAGGCTGCTATCGATTCTACCGGCGATGGCAGCTTCCGCTGCGTTGCTCCGAAAATCCACACTGATACCGCTGCTAATCCGTTGCGCGACTCTATTGGTTCCATCCAAGGAAGGTATCGCGGGAGACGAAGGTCCTGCTATTGAAAATGGCATGACGTTTCTCTCTAACGATGATGTACCTTTATAGTTTAGGGATAATCAAGTGAATCGCCAGTGATTTTTACGTCGCTGAGCGCTTCTTAGCGACCATCGGTCGCCAGAATCTAATCATAAGGTATTTTTATTTCGAAAACGGTAGTGACCTACGAACCATTCGCTGCCTTCGTTATAAGCAAACAACCGCTCACAGGCCATAAAGAACATACGCCAGCGCTGAAACTGAACAATGGGTGTCGCCGGGTCAGGTGAATGGCTGAAAATCGCCAGGATTTGAGTCTTGAAGCGATCACAGTTGGCCAGCCAGGCGCTGCAGGTTTTCGCATAGTGCAGGCCGCTCAAGGCCCAGCGATCATCCAGAATCAGTTTGTCCTGAAATTGCAGGGGCAGGTCCCAGGAGGGCATCATACCGCCGGTAAAGTAGTTATCAGTCATCCAGTCGGCATCTGACTCTGACTCAAAAAAGTAGGGGAACGACTGGTGGCAGAAGATATGGCAAAACAGCTTGCCGTCGGGGGTGAGCCACTGGGCAATGCGGTTGAAGAGTAACTCATGGTTGCGCATATGCTCGAGCATTTCCACAGACACCACACGATCGAATTTATCGACGGTGCTAAAGTCATTTATATCGCATGTAATGACAGTGATATTCGCCAGGTCACGCTTCTCGGCAGCTTTATCAATGTAGTCTTTCTGAGTTGCAGAGTTGCTCACGGCGGTAATCTGGCTCTGGGGATAATGCTCGGCCATCCAGAGGGTCAGAGATCCCCATCCACAGCCAAGCTCGAGGACAGCCTGAGCGTTGTCGAGTTCGGCATGTTCACAGGTGAGGGCCAGCATGGTGGCTTCTGCTTGGCTGAGATCGGTCACCCCAGGCATAAATAATGCGCTGCTGTATTTCTTGTGCTCACCCAGCACCAGGTCATAGAAGTCTGTGGCGACCTCGTAATGTTGCTGGTTTGCGTCCATCGTGTTGATGGCCACTGGACTTTGCTGCATCTGGGTCAGAAAGTCAGTCATAGCTGACTTGTTACGGTATCGCTTGCGTTCCCGGCGGCAGCGCTGGGCGACGATCCCATTAATAGCCATACGAGTAAGCACATCAGGAATATGGCCTTGTTCAACCAGATCAATGGCCTTTCTCAGCATGGCTTATTACCTTCTCAATACGGGATTAACGAGCGATGGGTACAAAATAGGAATGTAGTTTTAGGGGCGGTGCATCGATTCAAGGTCTCGTTTACGATACAACCAAGGTTTTGGATCTCGGTAAATGCCAACGTAGAATTCATCTTCTGATAGCGACGGGTTGTTCCCTAGGCTGGTGGTCCGCATGCTAAGCGATGTAGCAGGGTCCTAGCACCCTATCTCACCTTGGGTGAAAAGGGGTGCTGGCTTATTCAATGATTGATCTAATGGCTTAGCGAATCACATCGTCTGCTAGCAGGCCATCAATGACCGCTGCGTCAAAACCAAACTCGCTCAGCACGCTGCGGGTATGCTCGCCTATCTTGGGAGAGCGGCCGCGGGGTCGCACGTCGGCGGTCTTGAAGCGCATGGGAATGCTGACGGTGCGATAGTCGCCGATCTCTTCGTCATTGATGCTCGGGAAGAGGTTAATAGCGGCAGCTTGTGGGTCGGTCGCCACTTCATGTAATCCCAGTACGGGGCCCCAGATAATGCCCGCGGCGTCAAAGATGACGCCCCACTCATCGCGGGTTTTGCTGGCGAGGGCCTTGTCGATCTCGGGCACCAACACGGGCATGGCGTGGTAGCGGCTGCGGGCATCGAGAAAACGCTCGTCTTCAAGCCATTCCTCCTTGTTCAGCGCTTTGCAGAGTTTCGCCCAGCCTGAGGCTTGGGGCATATTAAATACGACCCACTTGTCGTCGCCACAAGGGTAGCGGTTGGCTGTCGGCAGCAGCATGTTTTCGCGTGATCGTTGCCGCACGGGCGCATGATCAACGGCAGTAGTGGCGTAGTCGCTAGCCTGAGTCCAAACGGCGGTCTCATACAAGGAGGTTTCAACCACCTGGCCTGTGCCCGTGCGCTCGGCCAATCGCAGGGCGCCGAGGATCGCACCTACCAGGGCTAGGCCCGTCGTGTGATCGCCCTGAGCCGGGCGTGCCATGGGCACGTCACCATGAGGGCCTTCACGCATGGAGTCGTAGAGTCCCGAGCGACCAAAAAATGCGGTGACATCATAGCCCGGACGCTCAGCATCAGGACCGGTAGTGCCGTATCCCGTTAGTGTCGCGTGGACCAAGCTGGGATTGATTGCTAGTAAGGTTTCTGGATCAAGGCGAAACTTTTCTTGCCGCTGAGTCAGCAGGTTACACATGAATATCTGCGCCTGGCCGCACAACTTATGCAAAATATCGATAGCTGCTGGGTTCGTCAGGTCAACACAAACGGAACGCTTGCCACGGTTATCGACATCAAACTGGAAGTCATAATCGCGCAAACCATCAACTTTGGCAGGCCTGAAGTTACCGCGCATGGGATCGCCAGTTAATGGCTCGATCTTGATGACCGTGGCCCCCATGTCAGACAAAATAGCTGCGGCACTGGGAGCCGCCATCCAGTTATCGATTTCAATGATCGTAATTCCATCCAGCGGTAACGCCACGTTGACTCCTAAGTTAATTATATTGAAGGGCGCATAATACCCTGTTTATCCCTTTGGATGACAAGCCGCTGTTGCCAATATATTGCCTGTATGGTGTCCTATTCGGCGCGACTCTTGAGGTACATGTAAAGCTGGCGGTCGTGGCGACTGGTGGCCGACAATCGCCCTTCGCGTAGATAGCTTGGCCAAGGTGATGGGGCGACACCGGTGACTTCATCCCCCATGATCGTGACACGCTGGATAATGCGCTCGCCGACAAAGTCATTCAGCACAAAGTGCTGGGTACAGCGGTTATCCCACATGGCAATAGTACCTTGGGTCCAGGCGTTCCTAACGGTGAAGCGTGGTTGGCTGATCCAACGGGTCAAGAACGTTAACAGGACATCGCTCTCGGCCGCGCTCATCTCGACGATACGGCGCGTAAAGTGCTCATTGACATACAGGGCCTTGCGACCGGTGACGGGATGTACCCGAACGACGGGATGAATGGCCATCTTGTCGGGTCGGTTATGTGGCAGGGCATCGTGCAGTGCCGTGAGGCCCTCACATAACGCTTTCATGGGTGCCGATAGTTCGTCATAAGCGGCATACAGGCTGGTCCACATGGTGTCGCCGCCGACGTCAGGACACTTCACCATATGCAGGATGGACATCAACGCAGGATTGTCTTGAAAGGTGATGTCTGTATGCCACTCGTCGGCGACGCCCCCTTGGGTGGCGACCAGTTCGAACAGCTCAGGAAACCCGACATTGTTGCTTTCCTTGAGATTCGGGTGGCCTTCGAGCTCGCCAAAATGTCGACCAAAAGCAATATGCTCGGGCTTGCTCGGGGACTGACCTGGAAAGAACAGGACCAGGTGTTCGAGCAATAATGACTTGATAGTGGCGATATCGGCGGCTGTTGTCACGGCCAGATCTAATCCTGTGACCTCGGCGCCCAAGGCACCGGACAAACGTTTGACGTGCCAGCTGTCGGGAATGGAAGAGGGTGCCATGGGTATGCTCCTGATCATTGACGTTAGCGAGAATAAACTAGGCTAAAAAAAAGTGATACAGAAAGTGCTAAAGTGTCGCTTATGAATGCACTCTGGTTTGATCTCGGAAATATCAGTCTTAGGCAGTTACAGCAGCCGCAACCGGCGAAGGGCGAGGTTCTGTTGAGAACTCGATTGGCCGGTATTTGCGGTACTGATTTGGCGCTGTTGGAAGGCTACTCGCAATTTCAGGGCGTGCCCGGACACGAGTTTGTCGCTGATGTGGTAGCGGGACCAGCACACTGGCTTGGGCAGCGCGTGGTTGCGGGTATTAATTTGGGCTGTGGCGACTGTGATTTCTGCGTTCAGGGTCGAGTCGAACACTGTCGTGCGCGTCAGGTTGTCGGTATCCGTCAGGCCCAAGGAGCCTTCGCTGAGTATCTATGTTTACCCGAGGCTAACTTGCTTGCCGTGCCACCCGAGCTCAATGACGAGCACGCTGCCATGGCTGAACCTGTCGCCGCTGCACTGCAGATTCTCGAGCAACTTGTTGTTCCAGACACGGCCCGCGTGCTGATTATCGGTGCCGGGCGTATGGCCCAGTTAATTGCCCGGGTGTTACTTACCCAGACGTCAAAGGTTGATGTGCTAGCCCGCACTGATCAACGCTGGCGATACTTTGCAGACCTGCCGGTTGGTCGATTGACCGGTGAGCTTCAGGGGTTACAACACTACGATATCGTGGTTGAGTGTTCGGGCAACCCGGTCGGCCTGACAACTGCCATGGCGGCGGTTAAGCCGTTGGGCGTGATTGTGCTGAAGAGCACCTATGGGGCACAGGCGAAGATTGATGCTAGCTATTTGGTGGTCAACGAAGTGACGTTGTTAGGCTCGCGCTGCGGTCCTATGCAAGTAGCGCTGGACTGGCTGGTGCGCAACCCTTTGCCGGTGGAGATCCTCGCCAGCCAAACATTTACCCTACAGAACGGCGTGCAGGCGTTAGATGTTGCCAATGGTGCCGGTGCAGGTAAGTGCTTTTTGGCTCCCGGTGGAGCGTCTTAACACCGGGGCCCAGTTTATGGCAGTCTAGAGAAAATCGTCAGTGAAGACGACTTGTGGCGGTGTACCACCGCCTGGCGCATCTGTAACGAAGAAGCGATATATCGCGTTATTGGTGATGTTGATAGGAAGGGGGCCGGCGAGTGCTGTTTTAGCACCGGATTCGGTGATGACAAGATCGTAGGCTCCGGGTAACGCGATAAAGCTGCTGGTGGACAGCCGCGAGTTGTTGAAAGATAGGGGGTTAATGCCATCGAGGGTCTGACCACTTTCCAGTAGGTAGTAGTCAAGCAGCGCCGGGGCGCTAGGCGATGCACTAACACCGCTGATGATCATGCGGCTCGGAATGGCGCGGTTGTCTTCCGGAAAAAGTGCCATGGCGTAGCTAGCGTCGCTGGCCAAACCGCTGATAGCCAGAGAGTAAAAAAGTCCCTGGCTGACGGTCGGAGCGATTTCTAGCAAGACTGTTGCGGGATCTCCGGCGGGCGTTATTTTGAACGTGCCAACACCGCTAAGGTCCGTGATCTTGTAGTCATTCACCACGCCAAAAGC
>JBLHRT010000045.1:0-13285 GCA_047626255.1 Candidatus Azotimanducaceae bacterium | reverse complement strand
TTAGGTGAAGATTTGAACTTGTATGAGCGTGATTGGGCGCCTTGCTGGGTGACAGATTTCCCCATGTTTGAAGCAGACAAGACAGGTCGTTGGTCTGCGACTCACCATCCATTCACGCAACCCGTGGGTGACGTGGACGCGATGTTGGCTAATCCTGGCGAAACTCTGTCCCGTGCTTATGATGTCGTGATCAATGGTCATGAAGTGGGTGGCGGGTCAATTCGTGTGCACCAAATGGCGATGCAACAGAAGATATTTGAGGTTTTGCAGATGTCTGAGCAGGAAGCTAACGAGAAATTTGGTTTTCTCCTTGATGCCCTGCGCTTCGGTGCACCACCCCATGGTGGCCTGGCCATCGGTCTAGATAGGCTGGTCATGTTGTTGTGTGGCGTCCAAGCTATTCGTGATGTGATTGCTTTTCCTAAGACCCAAACGGCGGCTTGTTTGCTGACGTCCGCGCCCAGTGCTGTCAGTGCCGAGCAGTTAAAAGATTTGCATGTCATGGTGCGCAAGCCAGTCTAGGGGCCGTAGTATCCTGCGTAGCACAGACAAGCTAACAATAGCGATGGAGAAGAGATATGGCGGGTCATAGCAAGTGGAGTAACATCAAGCACCGTAAAGCCGGTCAGGATGCCAAGCGCGCCAAGGTATTCACCAAAATCATTCGCGAGTTGACCGTGGCTGCCCGTGACGGTGGGGGTGTTTTGGAAGACAACCCCGGCTTGCGGACTGTGGTTGATAAGGCCAAAGCCTCGCAGATGCCGAAAGACACTATGGAACGTGCTATTGCACGCGGTGCTGGTGGTCTCGAGGGTAGCGAACTGGTGTCGCTGACCTATGAAGGCTACGGACCTGGCGGCGTGGCTTTTCTGGTGGAAACCATGACGGACAATCGTAATCGTACGGTTGCTGAAGTCCGGCATGCGTTCACCAAGGCTGGTGGAAACCTAGGCACAGATGGTTCTGTCGCCTATTTGTTTGATCGTCGCGGGTTGTTGAATTTCGCACCAGGTATCGATGAAGATGTGATGATGGAGTTGGCCATCGATGCCGGTGCTGATGATGTGGATGTGAGCGATGATGGTTCGATCGAGGTGTTGACCTCGCCAGAAGACTTTCTGCGCGTCAAAGATGCGCTGACCGCGGCAGGGCACGAAGCTGAGAATGCTGAAGTGGCGATGCTACCGCAAAACTACAGTGAGCTGGATGCAGACATGGCCGAAAAGGTAATCCGTTTGATGGATAATCTTGAGGATCTGGACGATGTGCAAAATGTATACACCAATGCCAGTTTCCCTGACGATGAAGGCGACGAGTAATCCTGTCTGGGCGTTCATCCGTCGGTCCGTTGAAAGGCTAAGCCTGACCCCTAGTTTGTGTTAAGCTAATAGAGCCTTTCTATCGATGATCGTCGCATGAACCATTCCCCTAGGCACAGTGCACGGTGCTTCTTATGGCAATTTCTCTTGCAGTCCTTCTTGCAGTTCTCATGTCAGCGCTCATGTCACTAATACTCGGCATCGACCCAGGATCTCGTATTACCGGATTCGGTCTGATCAAGACCCACGGCGCGCGACAGGAATATGTAGCCAGTGGCTGTATCAAGACGACGGTCAAAGGCTCCCTTGCAGAAAAGCTGGCTGAGATCTTTGCCGGTGTCACAGAAATTATCGAGCAGTATGATCCGCTGGAGATGGCCATCGAGAAAGTTTTTATGGCTAAGAGTGCCGACTCGGCGTTGAAGCTGGGTCAAGCCCGTGGTGCAGCCATAGTGGCTGGCGCAAACCTAGGTCTGGCGGTATTTGAATATGAAGCCAGAAAGGTGAAGCAGGCGGTAGTAGGCACAGGGGCGGCGGATAAAAGCCAGGTACAACATATGGTCAAGACATTGCTGAAATTGCCGGCCGAGCCTCAGCAAGATGCTGCTGACGCTCTGGCTATTGCCCTATGTCATATTAACACCCAGCACAGCCTGGCCCGGGTCGGCGGTGCTGACCACTTTCGTCGCGGGCGTATGGTAGGTCGCAGCAGTGATAAGGAAGTAAAAAGTTGATAGGCAGAGTGCAGGGTACTATTTTGGAGAAATCGCCACAACATGTTGTGGTCGATGTTCATGGTCTGGGTTATGAGATCGATATACCGTTGACGACCTATTTCGAGCTAGGTGAGACAGGCGCGGCTATCGTGTTATTCACCCATCTAGTGGTTCGTGAAGATGCGCAACTACTGTTTGGTTTTGCTACAGCTGCCGAGCGTGAATTGTTTCGCTTACTCATCAAGGTTAATGGTGTTGGGCCAAAACTCGCCGTCGCTATTCTCTCCGGCGTGGATGCTCATTCGTTTGCACGCTGTATCCAGAATAGCGATGTTAAAACGCTGACCTCACTGCCGGGCGTGGGCAAAAAAACGGCCGAGCGCCTGATTATCGAATTGCGCGATCGGTTGCCGGATTTGCCCCAGGCAGGCGCGGTGGTTCAGTTGGTAGTGGATGACTTTATGTCTGATGCTGAGACTGCATTGATTGGCCTAGGGTACAAGCCTCAGGAAGCTGCTCGCGCCCTAGCACAGGTGGAAGATCCATCGGCGAGTGTTGAGATGCTGATTCGCCAGGCGTTGAAAAACCTGGTTAGGTGAGCGACCCACAAGGGATAAGCATGTCATATTTAAGTACGTCACGGCTAAACATGTCTCTTAAGCATTGGAGGCCGTTGCTAGATAATGCGGCGCATCCGCTGGCGCCCATTAACCGCAGAGTATCCGATGCAGTCTTGCATCGACAGACTCCCTTTGACAGTCTCCTTACGGCAGGAACCGATCATGATTGAAACCGATCGTCTGGTGGCGCCAGAGGTGACCATGGGTGACACCACTCAGGACTGGGCGATTCGTCCCAAGTCTTTCGCAGAGTATCGTGGGCAACCGCAAGTCAGCGAGCAGATGACCATTTTTATTGATGCTGCCCGCCGTCGTGATGAGTCTCTTGACCATACATTGATCTTTGGGCCGCCGGGCCTTGGCAAGACAACGCTAGCAAATATTATCGCCAACGAGATGGGTGTGCAGATCAAGTCAACCTCCGGCCCAGTGATTGAAAAAAAAGGCGACCTGGTTGCTGCATTGACCAATCTTGAAGAAGGTGATGTGCTGTTTATCGACGAGATTCACCGCCTAGCGCCTGCCATTGAGGAGGTGTTGTACCCGGCGATGGAGGACTTCCAAGTTGATATAACGATCGGTGAAGGGCCTGCGGCACGCAGTATTAAGCTCGATTTACCGCGCTTTACGCTCGTGGGCGCGACCACTCGAACGGGTCTGTTGACATCACCATTGCGAGACCGGTTCGGCATTATTCAGCGCCTCGAGTTCTATCATGCGGACGATCTGACTGAGATAGTGCTGCGTTCAGCCAATTTGTTGGGCGTTCAAACCGATCGCGCCGGCGCCCGTGAAATTGCCATGCGCGCCCGCGGCACGCCGCGTATCGCTAACCGTCTGCTACGCCGCGTGCGTGACTATGCCGAGGTGAAGGCGCAAGGTTTGATCGACAAAGGGGTCGCCGACCTAGCCTTGAATATGTTGAAAGTGGACATTAATGGTTTTGATCATATGGACCGACGCCTGCTAATGGCGATGATCGAGAAGTTTGACGGTGGCCCTGTCGGAGTTGACTCTCTAGCGGCGGCGATCGGTGAGGAGCGTGATACCATTGAAGACGTCTACGAGCCATTTTTAATCCAGCAAGGCTTTCTTATGCGCACGCCCCGTGGCAGGGTAGCCACACGACATGCATACCTGCACTTCGGGTTGCCGCTACCCGCTGGCACCGTACCCGACCAGGACACTAACCCCAACGTCTAGGGCCGTATTGCCCAGATTTTACTGAGAAAAGAGATACCACATTGAATGAGCCGCTATCCATCTTAGACCTGGTGCTTAATGCCAGTATTGTTGTTCAGTGCGTCATGGCCATTTTGATCATGGCATCCCTCGTTTCCTGGGTCATGATTTTCCAGCGAGGCTTTGGTCTGGCGACGATTAGGCGAGAGTCGATCGAGTTTGAGAATGAATTCTGGTCTGGCAAGGATCTACGCAAAATCTATCTAGAAATAGAGGCCAGTGAGCGTCATCCCGTCGGTATGGAATTCATCTTTGTTGCCGGGTTTAAAGAGTTCACCCGTTTGCGTCAGCAAAAAGAAACTGACCCGGATCGCATCATGCAAAGTGTTCAGCGGTCTATGCGCGTTGCGCTTTCCAAAGAAGAAGAACGTCTGGAGACTAGCCTGCCATTTCTTGCGACCGTTGGTTCAACGAGTCCGTATATTGGCTTGTTTGGCACCGTGTGGGGCATTATGAATTCTTTTCGTGGGCTCGCGACAGTTAACCAGGCCAGTCTGTCTGTGGTCGCGCCAGGTATCTCTGAGGCGCTAGTCGCTACAGCAATCGGCCTATTTGCGGCTATTCCAGCGGTTATCGCGTATAACCGTTTCGCCGCCCAGGTAGAAATTATCGTTAACCGACTCGATGCCTTTACGGAAGAGTTCAGCGGTATTCTGTATCGTGGCATTCGTCAGCAGGGTTAAGTATGGCCAAGGCAGCAAGAAGAAAACCCATGGCCGAGATCAATGTCGTGCCGTACATCGATGTGACCCTGGTGTTGCTGGTGATATTCATGGTAACTGCGCCAATGATGACCCAGGGAATTAATGTTGATTTGCCCGATGCCAGTTCGGGGCCCTTGAGCGTGACAGAAAATGAGCCGACGTTAGTGGTCTCTATCAAGGCTGACAATACCTATTATATGAACGTAGGTGAGGAAGAAGAAGCGGTCGCGCTGTCGATAATCGGCGAACGTGCCAGTAAAATTATAGGCGCTAACCCCGCCATCAAGGTGCTGGTCGAGGGTGACCAGTCGTTGAGTTACGGGGTGGTGGTGAACTTGATGAATGTGCTGCAGCAGGCGGGCGCCCGTAGTGTTGGGCTGATTACAGAGCCGCCAGAGTAAGCCAGTGAAACCCTCAGTTAACACGTTATTGTCAATATCGATGGCGGTGCTTGTGCATGGCGCCGTGCTCGGGCTGCTGCTTTATCAGTGGCCCGAGGACGAGGCTCCGCCAGCTGCCGCCATTGAGCACTTCTATATTGATGCCGCACTGGTCACTGCCAACCCCCATAAGGTGAAACAGCGCCAGGCGGATGCGGCCCGGCAGCAACGAACCAAGCGTGTTAAGGCGCGTGGGCGCCGTGATGCGAAGGCCAGACAGGCGCGCCTAGAGGCTGATAAAGCCGTATTATACGAGGCTGAAGTGCTCCGTCAGACACAGGAGCTGGCGAATCAAGTGAAGGCGGCGAGCACTATTGACGCTGCAGAGCAAGAACGGCAGCAAATGGAGCAAAGTCTTGCCCGAGCTATTAGTGCGGAACAGGATGCTCGCCGGGCAGTCACTGACGATGAAAAAGCCATGGCTTATGTGTCCCAGATTCAGCGTGAGATTATTCAACACTGGTCACGACCACCCAGCGCCAGAAACGGTATGCAGGCATTGCTCAAGGTATATCTGGTGCCAACGGGGGAGGTGGTGAAGGTTGATTTGGTGACGTCGAGTGGTAATGACGCCTTCGATCGCTCGGCCATCTCTGCGGTACAAAAAGCAGAACGTTTCATCGTGCCGCCAAATGCCAATCAATTTGAACGTAATTTCCGTGAATTCGAGGTCTTGTTTCGACCCGAGGACTTAAGACTCTAGCAGGCGAGCCATGCAATTGACGTTACATTTTACGTGCCCCTTACACGCCCCCTACACGACCCTTTACTCGAGGTTTTACGAGCGATGAAATGTTCCAAAACATGAAGTTTTCCATGAAGATCTTTAAAACGGAGGTGCAGTTGATATTATTCAAGGCCATGACCCGCGGTTATCGGTGCCTGATGATGCTGATGTTGGGATTATCTGTGTCCGTGCTTACCTCGATAGCTCACGCAGAGCTGCGTATCGAGGTGACCAAAGGTGTTGATAATGCGGTACGGGTCGCCGTTGTGCCCTTCGAGTGGCGTGGGCAGCTCGCCCTGGCTGAGAATATCAGTGATACGGTGATGTCCGATTTGGTGCTCAGTGGCCGATTTGAAAGCCTGCCGGTAAATCAAATGCTGAGTTTGCCTAATGAGCCGGAGGGTATCTTCAATCGAGACTGGCGCATGCTCAATATCGAGTACGTTGTGATGGGGCATGTGACTCCCATGGGTGATCAGTATCGATTGACGTTCTATTTATACAATGTGCTCAAACAGGCCGTAGAGTTGAGTCAGACGGTGGATGCCGGCGCCGGTGAGCTACGCGACCTGGCTCATTATACGGCAGATGTAGTCTATCAGCGCCTGACCGGTATTGAGGGTGCGTTCTCGACCCGCATTATGTATGTGACGGCGCTTGGTCCTTTGACCGATCGAACATTCAGATTGAATGTCGCCGATGCAGACGGGCACCGGGTTGAAACTATTCTTGAGTCGAAAGAGCCAATATTGTCAGCGGCATGGTCACGAGATGGCCAGTACATTGCGTATGTGTCGTTTGAGGTGGACTCGCGTCCGGCAATATTCTTGCGCGACCTGGTTAATGGTACTCGCCAACAATTAACCGATTATCCCGGGCTCAATAGCGCACCCGCATTTTCGCCTGATGGTAAGCAACTGGCGATTGTGCTCTCCAAGGACGGCAATCCCGATATCTATATCTTGAATATCGAGGACCGTCGACTACGCCGTATCACCCGGCATTATGGTATCGACACGGAGCCCTCCTGGGCTCCAGATGGCAAGGCCATCATATTTACCTCCAGCAGGGGCGGGCAGCCACAAATTTACCAGATGCAGCTGAGTGACCTGTCTATCGAGCGTCTGACGTTTGAGGGTGACTACAACGCCAAAGCCAGCGTACTGCCGGATGGCAGTGGCATCGTCATGGTGCATAGACGTGAGGGCGTTTTCCATATTGCCATGCTTGACCTGAAGCGCGGGCGACTGACAGTTCTGACGGAAACCAGTCTTGATGAGTCTCCTAGTATCGCACCTAACGGAAGTATGCTAATTTACGCAACGCAAGTGAGGGGCGAAGGTATTCTTGCGGCCGTGTCTGTGGATGGCGGTGTAAAATTCAACTTGCCTTCAAGCGAGGGCGATGTCAGAGAGCCTGCTTGGTCGCCCCAGAAACGCCGATTATTCAAGCCACTGCAGTGATTTGCGGTTTAGTGACTGCCAATGGTGAACAATGTTTCAATATTTCTAGAAAGTGACGAGAGTCGCGTGATATTTTAGTTGAATTTGTGGTTTAATCCGCTTTTACGCGGTCTACAGGAGCTCATCATGGTTAGAACAACAACGCGCGGCATTATCGTACTGGGTTTGTCAGTCTTCGTACTGGCTGGCTGTGCCTCTAAAAAAGTCGAGGCACCTACGCCTGAGCCCGTCGTCGAAGCTCCCGAGGCTGTGATAGCGCCGGAGCCTGTCGTGGTCAAGGTCCTTAAGCCAACGGTGACACGTGGCAAAATTTCTGTCCCTATGGGTGACAGTCTGCAAGAGCTGCAAGGCATATTCTACTTTGATTTCGACCAGGCGATCGTTAAGCGTGACGGTCATATGGAGCTCAACAGGCATGCGAACGTAATGAAAAGCGATTCCAGCCTACGAGCGCGTCTTGAAGGTCATGGCGACGAACGCGGTACCCGTGAATATAACCTGGCGCTCGGTGAGCGGCGCGCCAATGCTATCCGCGCTTACTTGGTTGCCCAGGGCGTATCAAGCATGCAAGTTGAAGTGATCAGCTATGGTGAAGAAAAGCCAGTGAGTGGCGGTCATAATGACGCGTCTTGGGCGATGAATCGTCGAGTAGAAATAGTCTACCGCTAGGCCGTTATTAGGATCCACGTTGATGAACTATCGACCGTTAGGTCAAGGGCTAGCAGGCGTGTTTCTGCTGGCCCATGTCGCGTTTTTATGGGCTGCTGCAAGTGACGCAATCATTGTTGAGTCTCGTAGTGAGTCTCTGCTTGTTTTGCCCACAGCTTCACCGGCTAACCCATCTGCCCGCTTGCCTGGCGAGTTGCCCGCCAGGCAAGCGTCGCTCAACGCGCCAGTGGAAGCTCCGCAGTCCGCAGACACTGATGTTACTCAGGCTAGCGCTATGAGACCTAGTGCTGAGTTATTGCCTTTTCAGGCGCCCACAGATAATAGCGAACTGGCAGGTATAGAAGCGCAATACCAACAGCAGATATTACAGCAGGAAGTTCAGACTCTCAGGGGGCTGGTCGAAGAACTGCAGTTTCAACTGCAACGCCTGAAAAAAACTCAGGACGATCGCTATCTTGATCTTGATGGCCGATTTCAGGCTTTACGCGGATCAGGCCAGATGGGCGGCGCTGTTGCTAACAATGCAAATACCGGAATAATTCAGATGCCTGAGTTCGCTGGCAGTAGCGGTGCTGTTACTGGCAATGTCCTCGGCAGTGTGCCCGCCGCGACGACTGTGGCTGATGCGCTTAGCGCTACGCCGCTGCCAAGAGGTCAGAGTGAGAAAGACTTGTATGACATAGCGCTGGAGTTGATTCGAAATCGTCAATACGACGTTGCTATTACTCAACTGCAGGCGGTGATCGATAGATATCCCGCGGGTGACTATGCGCCCAACGCCTATTACTGGCTGGGTGAGGTCTATGCGGCCCGGCCGCAACCAGACCTAGAGAAAGCTCGGCAAGCGCTGGCCCAAGTTATCAGTTCATACCCTGGTCACCGAAAAGTGCCAGACGCCGCCTTCAAGCTTGGTAAGGTCTATCATCTGATGGGTGACTGCGATAAGTCGAGAGATATGCTCTCGCGAATCGCTGATGAGCAGCAGGCCAAGACGGTGGGTAAGCTCGCCGCCAGTTATTTGCGCGACAGTATGGTCGATTGTCAATCCTAACGTTTACAGGCTCACTACTCGCTATAATAGTTGCTGATCGCCTAGACTAAAGAGTTCGTCATCAAACAGTTAAGAATCACAGAAATCTTTTATTCCCTGCAGGGCGAAGCACGTACGAGTGGTTTGCCGACGGTGTTTGTGCGCCTGACAGGTTGCCCCCTACGTTGTCAGTATTGCGACACCGCCTACGCGTTTAGCGGCGGAGAGATGACACCTATTGGCGACATTGTCGAGAAGGTGAAGGCTTTCGGCGCGCGCTATGTCACCGTAACGGGTGGTGAGCCACTGGCTCAGCCAGACTGTCATGAGCTGTTAGTGCAGTTATGCGACGATGGCATGCAAGTCTCCCTAGAGACGAGTGGTGCATTGGATATCAGTCAGGTGGACGAGCGCGTGTCGATCGTCTTAGATCTGAAGACCCCTGCCTCAGGTGAATCAAGTCGCAACCTGTATTCGAATATTCCGTTGTTGGCGACGAAAGATCAGGTCAAATTCGTTATATGTGATCGCCAGGACTTTCAATGGGCCAGTTTCAAGGTTCAGGAATTCAACTTGTTACAGCGGGTCGGTGATGTGTTGTTCTCGCCCACGGTGGGCCAGCAAGACCCGACAGAGTTGGCTGAGTGGATATTGACGGAGAAGCTACCCGTCAGATTTCAGATGCAGCTGCATAAAATTTTATGGGGAGATAAGCCCGGTGTCTGAAACCAAACAGGGTAAGGCGACTCGCCGCGCGGTTATTCTACTCTCCGGTGGCCTAGATTCAGCTACGGTGCTGGCCATGGCCCAAGCGCAGGGCTTTGAGTGTCACTGCTTGAGCTTCGATTACGGGCAGCGTCATCTGACAGAGATTGAATTTGCGGCAAAGCTTGCGCAACGCAGTCAGGCAGTGCATCGGGTGATTAAGGTCGATCTAGGGGGGTTTGGCGGTTCAGCCCTGACAGATACCGATATTGAGGTGCCTACCTCGACGGCTGTTGTGGAGGCCACGGATATCCCCGTGACGTATGTGCCGGCTCGTAATACCGTATTCCTGTCATACGCCTTGGCCTACGCCGAGGTGCTATCGGCTTTGGATATCTTTATCGGAGTCAATGCGGTGGATTACTCGGGCTATCCAGATTGTCGACCTGAGTTTATTCAGGCCTTTGAAGTCATGGCGAACCTAGCGACTCGAATCGGCGTCGAGGGCGCCAAATTGACGGTACATACGCCGCTGATTGACCTGAGTAAGCAGGCGATCATAGCTGCAGGTATGGCGCTCGGTGTTGATTATAGCCAGACAGTGTCCTGCTATCAGCTCGACACTCAGGGTGCGGCATGCGGCGTTTGCGACAGTTGTCACTTGCGCCGAGTTGGGTTTGAGCAGGCGGGCGTGGCCGACCCTACCCGCTATCAACAGGCCTAGGCGCCATCGGTCATTTGGCTGCGGATACTCAACACGCAGGCTTCTTGTCATATTTCTCGTCAAGTTTCTCGTCAAGGAAAGCCCTTACAAGGTTGTCATCAAGACGCTGTCACTCTAAAGTGACAGGTAACTTCCTGACACAAGATGAATGACGCCGTTTTATGCAAGAGACACGAATTCTGGTCATCGATGATGACGAATCTATCTGCGGTTTCTGCCAAAGTGCCTTAGCACGTCTCGATAATGTCTCGGTCACCACTGAGTATCGAGGTCGGCAAGCGTTGCGTTTGTGCGACTCTAACCGCTTTGATCTCGTTCTGACTGACCTTAATATGCCGCATACTAGTGGCATGGAGATCCTCAAGCGGGTCAAGACCAATAATCCTGACATCCCTGTGATTATCATGACGGGCTATCCAACCCTGGATAACTCCCTCGAGTGTATGCGTCTAGGAGCATCTGATTATGTGCTTAAGCCGCTATTGCTCGATGATATGCTGGCTACCATTTCGCGGGTACTGGAAGAAAAGCGCTTGCAGCAGGAAAATCGTTTGCTGCGCCATCAGCTCGAAAAAAAGTCGTCCATGGGAGAGATCCTTGGCGCCAGCGACGCCATCAACAATGTTAAGGATGCCATTGCAGCGCTAGCTGATACCAATGTTGATGTGCTGATTTGGGGCGAAACTGGCACGGGTAAAGAGTTGGTCGCACAGAACATCCACAACAACAGCGAGCGTGGCATGAAGCCCTTTGTGCCGGTCGATTGTAGTGCTATTCCGCCTGATTTATTCGAGAGTGAGTTTTTTGGTCACGAGCGGGGCGCTTTTACGGGTGCCACTCAGCGCTCGCTGGGGTTGATGGAATATGCTGATGGTGGCACCTTATTTCTTGACGAGATCGGCGAGCTATCTCTGCCGCAGCAGGCGAAGCTACTACGGGCGCTGCAAGAGCGCCGCTTTCGCCGAGTGGGTAGTCGAGAGGAGGTGTCGGTAGATATTCGACTGCTGGCGGCAACCAATCGTGATCTCAAAGAGGATGTAAAGTCGCGGCGCTTTCGTGAGGACCTGTACTTTCGTATTCATGTGGGTGAAGTCAGGCTGCCGCCGTTGCGCCAGCGTGTTGGTGATGTCGAGCTACTGCTGGGACATTACCTTGATGTCTTCGGGCGTGAAATGAATCGCCTAGACCGTTCTCCTAGTGACGAGGTGCTTGATCTGCTGAGAGCCTATAGCTGGCCTGGCAACGTCCGTGAGTTGATTAATGTGGTGCGGCGCATGCTGGCGCTGAGTAAGCGCAAAACCTTGTCTATGGATGATGTGCCCGAGGAGATTCGGGCTCAGCTGGGCGCCGGTGGTGCTCAACATGCTATGGGAGGCTTTCTTGGCGAGAAGGCGCGCATGTTGGCGCGCTTTGAATACGATTATATGTCCACCATTCTGCGTAATTATAGCGGTGATGTCTCTGCGGTAGCCCGCCATGCCAAGATATCGCGGCAGTCTGTTTACCGGATGTTGGAACGATTACAGCTCGATGCTAACAATTTCCGCGGTGAGTTGAACGACGTGTAATGCCTGTATGACACTCTGCTGTAAATGTGACACGTTAGCATAACATATTTTGTGCTGGCGGACTCTGCCAAACCTGCTCCCTAATGCCTAATCGGTATAAAAAACTCTGGTAATTCAACAACCTGTAATGCTTGTTAAATGAATGCTGATTTGTTGGCATGAAATCTGCTGGTAGAGGGGGTCTCTTCTAGAGATGGTTTCGGCAACATGAATGGCATTGAGTCTCATGTTGATAAGGCACTGCTGTCGGGTGTCATGAGGTAGCGGCAATCCGAGGTATGAAAGATGTCACAGCTCACCAGTTACGAGCAACGTGCGCTAGATAGTATACAAAAGCCAGACGTTTGGTTTTCAGCGGAAGAGTTGGGTCAGTGTCGACTAGCTACACTGAATAGGCTTGTCGAAAAAGGCCGTTTGGAGCGGGCACGCCGCCCGGGCCGTTATTCGCCGAATGCTAGTGTTCTGTTCCTTCTGAAGGGCGATGAGCAGTCAGAAAGCTGCCATTAGCAACCCGCTAAGCGTTTGGTCTTGTTCCCTCAGGCCTACGTTGATGTTATATCGAGAATGTGACATCTACACGCTGGCAATCAAAGGCCGCATTATGTAAGGCCGTGCTATCAAAGGCTGTACCATCATAGACAGTGCTATCTAAGAAGGTGCTATCTAAGACGGTGCTTGAATTCGGATTCCTTGCATGGGCGAGAGTGTTGAGTCTACTCTCAGCTATGACAGGCTCCCTGTCATGACGAATCAAAAAGGTTCTCTTGGTGGGCCGACCGCGACTCGAACGCGGGACCTACTAATTAAAAGTCAGCTGCTCTACCAACTGAGCTATCGGCCCAAAAGAGAGCGGGTATAATACCTGTTTACGCTCAGAACTCAAGACGTGATGCGTTTATTTATTACATCTTTGTTGAGATCAATCGGTGACGAGGCCGATGGGTCGTCTTAAAGTCAAATGATCTGTTTGATTATGGCCTTGCAGAGTTGTGCGCCGGTAAGTTGTTCTATTGTTAGCAGGCCCCCGGGATTAATGACGTTGAATTCGATCACCCAGGGATAGGCCAGATCCAGACCTGCAAATTCAACACCCTGAGACCGCAGAAATTCACCAATTGTCTCGCAATACTGCTGCTCTTCTGCAGTTAGGTCACAGGCAGCTATGTCGGCGCCCTGCATACGATTGGTGCGATGGTCCTTGGCGGCACGGCGTAAATACTGGCCGACAGGCACCCCGCCAGCAATCAATACCCGCTTTTCTCCTTGTTCGATTTCGCTCACATAGGGCTGTAATAGGCAGTATTCGTCGTTGTCATTGCCCGTCAGTGTCTCGAGAATTACCTGACAATTAGGGTCGT
>JBLHRT010000044.1:0-13339 GCA_047626255.1 Candidatus Azotimanducaceae bacterium | reverse complement strand
TGATCGCATTCGATACGCATTGAGCTGATTTGATCGTCATAAAATAGTCGTTTAGGCTTGCCGCCGCATCATCACCGCGTTACTATGTCATTCCCTTATTCATAGTAGCAATAAGCAATATCAGCCCAACTTGCGTCCTGTGATGAAATGTTAACCATCAAACTTCATCGGGAGGCACGCTAAGCGATGGACATGTGCTTAATGAGTAGGCGACCAATGAATCGGCGACAAGCGATCTAGGGTTGAGCCGTTATTTAGGTGACGTTATTTAGGTGACGTTATTTAGGTGACGTTATTTAGGTGACGAGTTAGGTGATGTTTTAGCAGATGTTTTACTCAGCGACGATATTGCCAAGCAGCGCAGTCCGATAGGCGGATGTGGTATGCCGACAAAAATAATAAGAACCGACTGTCAGGAAAACTAGGCGTTATGTCGAGACCAGTCCGAATTGAATTCCCCGGTGCTCATTATCATGTCACAAGTAAGGGGTTGGTGGCCGGTGACACGGTTGGTAAGACAGTTGGTAAGACAGTTGGTCATAGAAAGGCTAGCGCGCCCACTGAACACAACGAAAAGCAGATTTTCTTAGATGCAGAAGACAAGCTTGCCTTTCTCAGCGTCATTGATACCGTGGTGTCACGCTATGGCTGGCTGCTTCACAGCTACGTATTAATGGATACGCATTATCATTTGGTGGTTGAATGTCCTCAGGCGAACCTCTCGAAGGGCATGCGTCAACTGAACGGCGTCTATACGCAGCATTTTAATCGGCGGCACCTTCAAGACGGGCCTTTATTTCAGGGACGTTTCAAGAGTGTGCTATTCGAGCCTGAGCAATACCTATTGCCCCTTTGTCGAGATGTTGTGCTCAATCCCGTGCGAAATGGTATTGGCCGACTGCCTCAAACCTATCGTTGGAGCAGTCTGCGGGCGACTCTAGGGGTGATTAAGTCGCCGCCGTGGTTGCACACGCAAAAACTACTGTTGCCGTTTAGTGATACAGATAGTGCCGTGTCTCAGTTCCGAGATTACGTCAAATCAGGAATTGGCTTGCCATCGCCATTGGCGAATCGCAGCGCTCAGGTACTGCTGGGTTCCCCGGGGTTCGTCAATGAAATGCAGCCCATATTGAATGGCGAGAAGCTTGCTAAACGCGGCCCAAAGCTCGTGCGCCGTCGCAGTTTGCGTACGTTGTTCCGACATGTTGATGATAAAACGCGGGTTGAGCGCAATGACCTGATCCGCCGTGCGCACATTGATCATAGCTATACGTTGATGGAGATCGGTGATCATTTGGGTCTGCATTACACCACGGTCAGCAAGGTGATAAATCAGCCAGTCCCTGTTCAGGGTTGATGTGTGTGTAAATTAGGCTGTCGCCGTGCTTTAAAATCAACCAGAGTCACTGTATGCTTGAGCGATACAGGTCTAAAGTTAGGAGTTAAGATACGTGCGAAGATTACTGAACACCAATAGTCAGCGAGAAGAAGACGAAATTGACTTGACCCCCATGCTTGACGTGGTCTTTATTATGCTGATTTTCTTCATCGTTACAGCGACCTTTGTCAAAGAGATGGGGTTAGATGTTAACAGCCCAGACAAGAACCAGAATGTTCAGGACGCCGATAAGAAAAGCATCGTCGTGCAAATTACTAACCGTAACCGGATCCAGATCCGTGGTCGGGATATCGATTTCCGCTCTGTACGTGCCAACATTGAACGTCTGCATGCAGAAAACCCTGATGCCCCCGTCGTTGTTCAGCCCCATGGCGACAGCAACACCGAAACGATGATTCGTGTCATGGATGCCGCTCGACAGGCCGGTGTTTATAATGTTTCAATCGCGGCGGCTTGATCTGTTAAGAGCTGATCTATTAAGAGCTGATGTGTCTAGCGACTGTTAACAGTCGGTAGAGCGGTTATATCCAGTTCAAAAAAAAGCCTCGCTTCTGCGGGGCTTTTTCGTTGACCGTTGCCAAACGAATACACCATCAACACAGCAAGGCCGATGTCATGGAACTCGTATTGATTCGTCATGGATTGCCAGAGAAAACCATCAATGAAGATGGTACTCCAGCCAATCCTCCGTTGTCCCAGCAGGGCCACGATCAGGCACGTAGGATGGCTGGCTGGCTCAAAGACGAGCAGATCGACCGGCTCTATTCCAGCCCTATGCAGCGCGCTTATCAGACCGCGGAGCCCTTGGCGCAACAAATGGGCCTAGGCATTGAGGTCTGTGAAGGTGTTGCTGAGTATGACCAGCAAGCTCAGCACTATATCCCTGTCGAAGAGCTCAAGGTGCTTGATTATGAGCGCTGGCTAAGGTTGATGAAAGGTGACGTCGACTCGGTCGACTTCGCTGGATTCTCAACGACGGTTTGTCAGAGCCTGAATGAACTCATTAATGACAATGCGGGTAAGCGCGTTGCCGTCACCTGTCATGGGGGTGTGATTAATGCTTGGGCTGCACACGTTATGGGTTTTGAGTCGCGGTTATTCTTCAACCCGAATTACACAAGCATCAATCGTTTTATGGCGTCCAGTCGCGGTGACAAAACCGTCGTGACACTTAACGAACATGCGCATATTTTGCGCGACCTATCATAGTAAATTGCCCCTAGTCGTGTGTCTGCTGCTGACGACCGCGCGCCTGAACGTCAAGCCTGCGGGACTCGAGTTTGGCTGCGCTCATGTCACCCTGGTGCGCTGCGCTTAATGTCTTTTCGCGTTGTAGGCCCTCATTCAGGCTGTGCTGGCTGCCATAGTCGATAAGCTTATGAACTGTCTGTAACGTCAGGGCATCGACGCTGACGATCTCCTGAGCCAGCTTCTGGCAATGCGGCAACAGGTCTGCGGGTGCCAATACATGGTTTACCAGCCCCCATCGTTCAGCCAACTCGGCGCTCAGAAAGTTGCCACTGAAACTGAGCTCCTTCGCCCGAGATACGCCGATGAGTCGAGATAGTCGCTGAGACAATCCCCACCCAGGGACAACGCCCATGCGCACATGAGTGTCAGCAAAGCTCGCGGCGCTTGAGGCTATCAGTATGTCGCACATAAGAGCGAGTTCAAAGCCGCCGGTAATCGCAGAACCGTTGATCGCGCCAATGAGTGGTTTGCCGACACCCGTTACGGCGGCATGTAGGTCCGTGTTGGTGTCGCTGCCTGTTTGCAAGCCTTGTTGTCCGAGCTCCTTGAGGTCAAGTCCTGCAGAGAATGCTTTGCCTTGCCCTGTGAGGATAATGACGCGTGTGTCATTATCCTCGGCGAGACGCAGAAAGGTTTCTGTCATACGCGTTCGCAATGCCGTTGAGAGCGCGTTACGCTGTTCAGGTCGATTCAGTGTCACGGTGGTGACATGCTGATGGGTCTCGCATTGGAGGATATCGTCGGTCATCTCGGTGAGGCTCCGGTCATTTGATGAGGCCCAGTCTAGCCATAAATGCGATGGCTAGATTCTGTCTACTCAACTATGTTGGTTTCTTGTGAGTGCAGGACATGGAGTTACTGATCATACTCGGAGTTATCGTTGGTTTGGTATTGTGGTTTCGGCATCTACGCCAAAGAGAGCTGGCAAAGTTTATGGATGCTGACATGAGCGCCATTCAAACGCTGAATAAAACCCTAGAATCCAGCGGTCGTGAGGCTATTGACGTGCCAGATATGCCTGTCGGCAGGGCGGCTGAGGCAGGCGGTCACACGTCATTGGTGTCAATTGCCAGTAAGCCTCCAGAGCCGATGCCCCCGGCGATATTTGAGCGCCGGTCAGCCATTCTCGATGAGACCCGGCGCAAACTGCTGCTCGCTATTGAGCAAACCCTAGGGCCTGCCTATCGGGTATTGGCAGAGTTGCGCTTGGATGAGTTGGTGTTGGTTAAGTCGGGCGCCATCAATGATCTATTGTCACGGCAACTCAGCTTCAGTATTTGTAGCAGTGAATCCATGGCGCTGGTGGCTGGTGTGCAGTTGTACCTGCCGCCTGAGCACAGTCTCAACGCGCTAAAAGCGGTTTTCGAACAACTACAGTGTCCGTTAATAGTTGTGTCGAGACTTGACCCTGCGGGTATTGAGAGCGTTAAACAGGCGTTGATAACATTGAAGCTTAGTCGGCACGATATGCCACGAGCTCAGGGCGACCTGGGCTCTGAGAAGCGAGCGCCAGAGTGTCCACTTTGTGAGGGGCCGATGCGTCAGCGGCGTGTTATCCGCGTTGCTCTGGCCGATTCACGGGTTTGGGCCTGTAAGGATTATCCCACGTGCAAGGGATTGATTCGATAAGACTGACCGCGTCAATTGAGTCGCCAGGACTTGGTCTCGTCGCACGTCTTTATTGCGTCGCGGCAGTCGCCTGCCCTTGCTGCTCTTCATTGACGCGGCAGCGAATCATCTCCCTGACCTGGCGGGTCAGCTCGCTTGCCGGCGTTGTGTTGAACTGTTCAGGTTCGACAGCGTCCAGTATTTCAACATGCACATGGGTGCGGCCATGAAAATTAAGGCTATTCTTGGGCACCGCATTCTTCGAGCCATTAATGACAATAGGTAGAATAGGCATATCAAGGCGTTTGGCCAATACGAAAGCGCCTTCTTTGAAATCCCGCATCTTTCCAGTGGTTGAGCGGGTACCTTCCGGGAACAAGAAGATAGAGCTACCGAGTTTTAAGTGACGCTCGCAGGCGCTATACATCTTTCTGATGCTGGTCTTACGTCCACGCTCGAGGGGGATGTATTGATTGAGGATCATATTCCAGCCAATTAACGGTACCTGGAAAATTTCTGACTTAGAGACCCACTTAAAGTGCACAAACAAGGTGAAGGCCACCAAAATATCGACAAGCGACTGATGGTTAGAGACGATAACATAGGTTTTCAATGGGTCGATCTTGTCCCGGCCGATGACGGTGACTGCCCAGGGCGGGAAAATCCAGATATATAAACTGGCCCAAGCGCAGGTAAAGCGATGTAACAACCACAGGCGCTTGTCGAACGGGTAAGTGCATAGCCATATGCATAGCGCGATGCTAAAAAATATCGATGAAGTCAGGAATACGAAGGTGATAAAAAGAATCGCAATGAACCGATAGGACAATCGAGTGAGCATGCAAGCGTTCGGGGCAATGTATGGACGCCCAGTGTACCACAAGCCAAGGCCAAGCACGCGAAGCCCCAGCGTTTGGTGTCCTATGGTACGAAAGGGGCCGCATGACTTAAACCGCGGCCGCAGATGGGCTACAATGCGAGTCGGTTTAGGTGGGTCAGATAAATTGCAGATAAATTGGGTGTATCGAGGGGCGCGGCAACTAGTGCTCGCAGCGAGTCTTGGGTGGCTGGTCAGTTGTGCGACGATCACCAGTTCTGTGACCTCAGGGCTGGCTTCCGATCTCGCAGACTCCATCATGAACAGCGCCGACGTTGAAACGATCAAGGACGGCGTGCCTGCCTATCTCATCATGATTGACAGCTTTCTGCGGGGCAGCCCTGACGATGAGGCGTTGCTGCTGGCAGCATCATCACTCAACGGTGCTTTTAGTGCCTTGACCGATGAGAGCCGAACCCGACTCTTGACAGACAAATCGCTGAACTATGCATTGCGGGCGAGTTGTGCCAATGATGTTAAGCTGTGTGGGTTGCGAGGCATGGACTTCACTGAGTTTAAGGTCAGGGTAGATAACCTCAAGCTAGGGCAGGTTGAGGTCGCCTATTCAGCGGGTGTTGCCTGGACTGGTTGGATTCAGGCGCACAGTGATGACTGGAACGCCATCGCCGAATTGTCCAGGGTTAAATACCTGATGGCACGCGTGCTAAGCCTTAACGAGCTTTGGGCTCAGGGTGGGGCGCACTTATATATGGGTGGGCTAGAGACTATTTTGCCCGCCGCCATGGGAGGCAAGCCAGAAATCGGTCGTCAGCATTTTGAGCGCGCGATTGAGATTGCCTCCGGTGAGTATCTAATGACCAAGGTGATTTTTGCTGAGCAGTACGCCAAGCTAACGTTCAACAAAGCACTGCACGATCAATTACTCAATGAAGTTCTGGCCGCCGATCCTGTGATAGAAGGATTGACCCTGACCAATGTTTTGGCGCAGCAGCGGGCACGCGTGCTGCTGGCTGAATCGGACGACTACTTTTGAAGGATATCAACATGTTGAGAACGCACATAACAGGTCTGCTGATTGTGGTTATGGCGGCGGGCATGGGCTATACGTCCACAGCTGACGCCAAGACCTTTAAGATCGCGACCGTCTCTCCGGATGGCTTGAGCTGGATGAAAAAGCTCAGGGCCGGGGCCAAAGAGATAAACGCCAAGACTGATGGTCGGGTTAAGTTCAAGATCTACCCAGGCGGTGTTCAGGGTGATGATTATACGGTCATGCGTAAGATTCGTATCGGTCAGCTTCAAGGGGGCGTTATGGCCGCCAGTACCCTGACGCGGTTCTACCCTGATTTACAAGTTTACAATTTACCGCTGCAATTCCGCGATCAGCAAGAAGTCGATTATGTGCGCGCCCGCATGGATGACCGAATCATTGA
Organism: Candidatus Azotimanducaceae bacterium; assembly: GCA_047626255.1. GTDB lineage: Bacteria > Pseudomonadota > Gammaproteobacteria > Pseudomonadales > Azotimanducaceae > UBA4582. The sequence continues at coordinate 6,810 of JBLHRT010000044.1, read as the reverse complement.
CGGTTTGGGGGAGGGTGGTATCGTCTCCTTCAGTCTCGCTGAAACAGGGTTTGCCTATATGCTGACTCAAGAGCCTGTCGCCAGCATCGCTGACCTCAAGAAGGTCAAGGCATGGGTTCCAGATGGCGATCCTATCTCTGCCCAACTGATTCAGTCCTTTGGTATTAGCCCCATCCCTCTTGGCTTGCCCGATGTGCTTGCTGGGTTACAGACTGGTTTGATTGATTCTGTCGCCGTGCCGCCGATCGTCGCGCTGGCGCTGCAGTGGCACAATCATGTGAAATACATCACCCGCTTGCCGCTGATGTATATTTACTCCATGTTGGCCCTTGATGAAAAGGCATTCAGCAAGATCAGTGCTGCTGACCAAGAGATTGTTCGGTCGGTGATGAATCAGGTATTTTCAGATATCGATAGTGATAATCGACGTGACAACAAGCGAGCCTATGACGCGCTCATCTCACAGGGCATAAAAGAGGTCAATCCCACCGCAGAGCAACTCATCACTTGGCGACAGCAAGCAGATAGTGCTATTGAAAAACTGATGGATGACGATGGTATCAGCCAAGCCAGTCTCGATACGATCCGTCAGCATCTCGCTGAATTCCGCGGAATCCAAGACATTAAGTCGACCGAGTCAGCCGAATCTAACGAGCCAGCAGAGTCTATCGAGTCTAGGGACGTGAGTGAGCGCGTCGGCGACTAGGGCTGTTTGCATGAAATTATTCCGCTATTTACATCGTCTGGAAGATACCTTGTTGGTATTTTCTTTACTGTCGATGCTCTTGATCGCACTGGGCCAAATTGTGCTGCGTAATGGCTTCGACTCGGGTGTGCTGTGGGCCGAGTCGTTTTCCCGGATACTGGTATTGTGGGTTGCTATGCTTGGCGCCATGGTTGCTACCCGAGAGAACAATCACATCAGTATTGATGCCGTGTCGCGCTACCTACCAAGTCACTGGCAAAATTATTTGGCGACCCTAACCTCGATTTTCGCCGCAGCGATCTGTGCGATTGTTAGCTGGTACTCATTTGAGTTCGTGCGTTTTGAATATGAAGATCAGACACTGGCATTTGCGAGGGTGCCTAATTGGGTTTGTCAGTCGATTCTGCCCATCGGGTTTGGTGTGATGAGCCTGCGCTTTCTGCTCCAGACGATGAAGGTGTGGCGCCGATGAATACGATTTTGAGTATCTTAGTAGGGCTGGTTGCCTTGCTTGGCGCACCGCTGTTTGTGATTATTTTGGCCGCGGCTATGCTCGGGTTCTACAGTGCTGATATTCCGTTAACGGTTATTGCGATCGAAATTTATCGTTTGATCGATACGCCGTTATTGCTCGCATTGCCGTTGTTCACTTTTGCCGGTTACGTGCTCGCCGAGAGTCAATTATCTAACCGCCTGGTTAACTTGACCCAAGTGTTTCTTGGCTGGCTACCGGGTGGCCTTGCCGTTGTTGCGTTTGTGACCTGTGCATTTTTTACGGCATTTACCGGCGCCTCAGGTGTCACTATCGTCGCTGTTGGTGCGTTGTTGTTTCCCGCGCTCGTGCAGGCGGGTTATCCAGAAAAGTTCAGCCTCGGGTTGGTAACAACCTCAGGCAGTCTCGGTCTACTGCTGGCGCCGTCCTTACCCTTGATCCTTTACGGGGTTATCGTGCAGCAGATGAATCTGCCCCAACCTTTTACTATTCAAGAGCTGTTTATTGCGGGCATTCTGCCGGCCTTGTTGATGATTGTGTTGCTGACGGGTTACAGCATCTGGTCAACCCGTGGCGCCGCGATTGTGAAAGGCGACTACACGCGAGCCGATGCCTTTGCGGCAATCAAGGCCGCGCGCTGGGAAATTCCTATGCCTGTTTTGATTCTTGGCGGTATCTATTCTGGCTTCTTTGCGGTCTCCGAGGCAGCCGCAGTAACGGCTTTCTATGTGCTTTTGGTTGAGGTGGTTATCCATCGAGAGGTCAAGTTTCGGGCCTTGCCAGGTATTATTCGCGAGGCCATGGTGATGGTCGGTGGCATACTGCTGATTCTGGGTGTGTCTTTGGCGTTTACAAATTTTCTGATTGATGCGGAGATACCACAGCAGTTGTTCGAATGGATTCAGACGTATGTGAGTAGCAAACTTACCTTTCTAATTTTACTCAACATTGTCTTGTTAGCGCTGGGCGCTATTCTTGATATCTTTTCTGCTCTGGTGATCATGATCCCGCTCATTGTGCCTATGGCCCTTCGTTTCGGCGTCGATCCTGTGCACTTAGGCATTATTTTTCTGGCGAATATGCAGATAGGCTATTTTACCCCGCCCATCGGTATGAATCTGTTTATTGCCAGTTATCGCTTCAACCGCCCTATCACAGAGCTTTATCGAGCAACTCTTCCTTTTATGGCAGTATTAATCGTCGCCTTGTTGATCATTACTTATGTGCCTGAAGTGAGCCTGATTTTTCTAGATCGTAAGCCAACGGGTTAATGAGAAACATCGTCAAAGTGCCGATATTCCTCTATGCTTGTAAGATGCCAGAAACTCCTCCAACAGAAGCGCAATTAGCGTTGCAGCGACAGAACGCACTTTTTGCTATGTATCGCCGTTGCCGCGTATTAGTGATTGAAGATAACGCCCAGGCCCGTGGGGTGCTTCGCACCATGCTGCGTGAGTTGGGTGTCGAGCAGATTGATATGGCCGTGTCGGGCCAAGATGGCATCGATTGGATGGGTAAGGGACAGTATAATATTGTCTTGTGCGACTACAATTTGGGCAAGGGCAAGGATGGCCAACAGGTACTTGAAGAGGCCCGGCACAGCAAATACCTGAAGTTCTCCACTGTATTTATATTGGTCACCGCTGAAACCAGCGTCGAGATGGTGATGGGGGCGCTCGAATATCAACCCGACAGCTACCTAACGAAGCCGTTTACCAAGAAGGAATTACGTATTCGGCTTGATCGTGCCATGCAAGGCAAGATTGACTATAAGCCCATTGATGATGCGTTGCAGCGTAAAGACCTGAGTGGTGCTATCGCGTTGTGTGACGAGCGCATTGCTAATGAGAAGCAAGTACCCATGCGGGTGTTGCGAATCAAAGCTGAATGCTTGCTGGGGTTAGAAGATTATGCACGAGCAAAAAAACAATATCAGGCGGTCCTCGCAGAACGCGATATAGCCTGGGCACAGATAGGCTTAGGTCGGGCAGAGCTTGCGCTCGGCGAATATGACGCGGCTGAAGTGCTGTTTCGGCGGCTACTCAAGGCACAGCCCAATTTGGTGGAGTGCTATGATTGGCTAGCCCGGGTGCAGATTGCCCAAAGTCACGCGCGGGCCGCCCAGGACACGCTGGAGGAGGCGACGACACGATCTCCCAAGGCTGTATTGCGGCAGATGGAGTTGGCGCGGCTGGCGTTCAGCAACGGTAGTTTTATGGTGGCTGAGAAGGCGTATCAAAGGTCCATAAAGCTCGCTAATGATTCCTGCTATCGATCGCCTGATAACTTCCTGCACTACGTAGATACCTTGATGGTGAAGGTAGATGCGACAAAAAGCAAAGTCTCCAGGAGTGCCTTCGATGAGGCGATCGTCTGCCTCAAGCGACTGCGCAAAGAGTTTTCTGGTAGTGCCTTGATCGAGTTTCGCGGTGTCATGCTGGAAGGACGCCTGCTATATGAGTATGGCAAGATCGATGAGGCCGTGACGATGCTCCAGCGCGCCGAGGTTATGTTTAGCCAACTCAGTGAGAAATGTCAGGTCAATTTCGCCGATCGTTTAGTGACCCACATGGCGATGGCAGGCGAAATCGACGCTTGTCATGCTTTGGTCGCGAGTCTTGAGCAAACGCTGGATGAGCCGGGTCTGATGACTCACCTGCGCAAATGCATCGCTGATTGTGAGCAATGCCTCGTCAGTAATGCGCTTAACACCGAAGCGCTGGCCCTGTATGGCCGTGGTCAGGTTGCCGAGGCTTGCTTGAAGTTCTCTCAAGCAGCAAGAACCCCGGGTGCTTCGATCAACGTGTTGTTCAATGGTCTGAAAGTTTGCGTAGAGCTGGTCGAGAGACCGGATCTCAATACGCAGGAATGGCGCAAAGAATGCGAGGTTTTCCTGTCGTCACTACACAAGCTCGATACAGGTGATCATCGCTATGAGCTTTATCAGTCTTTGCAGTCAAGGCTTGATAAAGTCGCCCGGCAGTCGCCGGCTTCCAATCACTGAGTGAGCAGATTTCTCGGCCCAAAGACTCCCTCAGCGTCACATTCTGACAACAAACCTCCCCTTGACGCTTTGCTAGGCGTTCCGCGATAACTCGGTGAAGGAATACTATACCTATATAAACCATAGAGGTACGGGGAGTTTTACGTGTCATCAACGAGGGTTGGCACGATATTCGCATTCATCCCCCTAATAGCCAACCTTATGAGTTTTATATTGTGGACATTGATGTTCAGGCCTACCGGCGACTGATTGATATCGGCAGCGCACTCTCTGCAGAGAGTGATACCGCGGTGCTGATGGAGCGTATCTTGCGTGAAGCCAAGACCATGGCGGGCGCAGATGCGGGTAGCCTCTATTTGCGTACCGATAATGATACGCTGGTGTATGCGATCTTCCTGAACGACAGTCTTGGTATCTATCAAGGGGGTAAATCTGGCGCAGAGGTGGCGTTTCCGGAATTGCCGCTGTATCTCAAAGATGGTGCGCCAAACATGAAGAATGTGGCGGCTCTGGCTATTCACGAAGCCGCGACCATCAATGTTGATGATGTCTATAACGCCCCTGATAAATTAAACGCTGAGCCCAAGCGTTTTGATGACCGGACAGGGTATCGATCACGGTCACTATTAACCGTCCCTCTGACCAGCCTCAGTGAAAGACCTATTGGTGTACTGCAACTGCTCAATCCTAAGGCAGCCGATGGCGAGCCGACGGTGTTTTCTGCCGAAATTCAACCCTTTATAGAATCGTTGGTGTCTCTCGCGACCATGGCATTACAGAACCGTAAGCTGCTAGACCAGCAGGAAGCTATGAAAAAACAGTTAGAAAAACAGGTCGACGAGCGCACTGAAGAGTTACGTACCGCTCTAAATAAGCTCTCTGAAGCGCATTTGATTCTCAAAGATTTGAACACCATTGATGCCGTAACACGGATTAAAAATCGTCAGTATTTCGATGATATCGCGGTTCAGGAATGGCGACGTGCAGTGCGTCAGAAGTACCCCATGACCTTAATGTTGCTTGATATCGACCATTTTAAGGGAGTCAATGATACTTACGGTCACCTTGCCGGCGATGCATGCCTGCAATCAGTGGCGCAGTGTATTGACGAGTTGTTTAATCGCCCGTCTGATGTTGTGGCACGCTATGGCGGTGAGGAATTTGTCGTTATCATGCCGTACATCCGTCATGACAATGCCATGGCTTATGCTGAACGGGTTAGGGAAGCAATCAGCGCCCAACGGCTGCAGGTAGATGGTCATTGTATTAATGTCACCATCAGCATTGGTGTTGCGAGTGGGATGCCTGACCAAGACATTGAGATGCGGCAGTTGATCGCCCGTGCCGATACGGCGTTGTACGAGGCAAAGAGTCAGGGGCGCAATCGTGTCTGCGGTATCGACTTATCGTCGCAGATCGAGTTCAAGGTCTAGAATCCTCCGGCATGTCCCTCTTTGCGATGGTCAGACGCCGCGCAGTAGCCGTTGTCGAGCTTGTATATCAGCTGTGCGCCACCAAACAGATGCTCTGCGTTATCAGCGCTCACGGGATGGCCCAGATTAACCAATGCCTCCCTGACCGCTACGCTGAACCCTGCCTCTAGGCAAACACTGCCATCCTCTTGCAAGTACCATCGAGGGGCATCACAGGCCGTTTGTGGATTCTGACCGTGGAGCACAATTCGCACCATCATCTGCAAATGTCCCTGTGCCTGCATATGCCCGCCCATAACACCAAAACTCATTAATGGCTGACCATGGGCCATGACAAAGCCCGGAATGATGGTGTGATAAGGACGCTTGCCTCCGGCAATCTCGTTGGGGTGCCCCGCCTCCAAGGTAAAGCCCGAGCCACGATTCTGCAGGCTGATGCCCGTGCCGGCAGGCACAATGCCAGAACCGAAGCCTCGATAGTTAGATTGAATCATCGACACCATCATGCCGTCAGCGTCGGCAGTACTTAAATAGACAGTATCGGCGCTGGCGCCTAGCGCCGTGGGCGTGATGTTGGCGGTGTCATTACTGATGCCCTCGGCTCGTGATTTGAGATAGTCGGGGTCTAACAGTGTACTCGGGGTGACGCGCATGGCAGTGATATCTGCCAGGTGACGCTCGACCTCGGCGTAGGCAATGCGACAGGCTTCAATCTGCCAGTGCACAGACTCCAGGCTGTCGACACCAACGTCAGCCAAGGGTAAGTGTTCGCATATGCCCAGTGCAATCAAGGCTAATAAACCCTGTCCGTTAGGAGGGATTTCATGCAGTTCAGTATCAGCGAAAGGCTGGCTCAGGGTATCAACCCAGTCGGCTCGATGATTAGCAAGGTCGGCAGCGCTGAGTGCGCCACCAGCTCGTTCGGCAGCGTCAACCATCGCCTCGGCTAACTCGCCTTCGTAAAATGCACGACCATGGCTATGACGAATCAATTCGAGACTGCGTGCATGATCGGGTAGTGTCACAAGATCGCCAGCACTTGGGGCTCGGCCTTGTGGGCAAAAAGTCAACAGGAATTGCGTGTAGTCGGCGTAACGTCGTGGCGCCAAGCTCCAGTAAAACGCCGATTTGGGGCCTACCTGAAAACCTTCACGGGCATAACGAATAGCGTCAT
>JBLHRT010000043.1:0-13386 GCA_047626255.1 Candidatus Azotimanducaceae bacterium | reverse complement strand
ATGGAGGCCTAACCCGAACTAACAATGAGGTAATTATGTCCGTATCCATGCGTGAATTATTGGAGGCCGGAGCTCACTTCGGTCACCAGACCCGTTACTGGAACCCGAAGATGCGCGAGTATATCTTCGGTGCCCGTAACAATATCCATATCATCAATCTTGAGCAGACAGTGCCGGCCCTCAATGAGGCCATGGCTTATGTTCGCAACACCGCGTCTAAAAAGAACAAGGTGCTGTTTGTTGGTACCAAGCGTAACGCCGGTAAGATCGTTAAAGAGCAAGCCGAGCGTTGTGGCATGCCTTACGTCGACAAGCGTTGGTTAGGTGGTATGTTGACCAACTACAAGACTATTCGTCAGTCTATCCGTCGTCTGCGTGATCTTGAAACCCAGTTTGGCGACGGTACTTTTACCCAGCTCACGAAGAAAGAAGCCCTGTCACGACAGCGCGACTTGGACAAGTTGGAAATCAGTCTCGGTGGGATCAAGGAAATGGGCGGCTTGCCGGATATCATTTTCGTCGTCGACGTCGATCACGAGCGTATCGCTATCACAGAAGCCAACAAGCTGGGCATTCCCGTTGTTGGTATCGTTGATACCAACAGCAACCCCGATGGCGTGGACTACGTCATTCCAGGCAACGACGATGCAATTCGCTCTGTACGTTTGTTTGTTCAAGCGATTGCTGATGCCGCCATCGCAGGTACTGAAGACTTTCAGGGTCCTGTGAAGATTGATGAATTCGTTGAAGTCAAAGAAGCCGACGCTGCTGAAGCAGCACCCGTCGAAACAGCACCTAAAGCGGCCGCCGAAGCCACTGTTGAAGTTGCTGCGCAAGCCCCTGCTGAAGCGCCTGTCGCCAAGCCTGAGGCATAAGACTCCAGCATGCAGCTCGACGTCGTCGAGCTGCATGTTTGTGTCGTGCCGATCAAAGACGCGTGCCATACCAAGTGCCTCAATGGCCGTCGGGTGGGTCGCGAATATATAATCTTGTGATTTAAGAAACCAAACGCAAAGAATGAGGTGTAGAGATGGCTGCGATTACAGCATCGATGGTAAAAGATCTACGTGAACGAACTGGTCTGGGCATGATGGATTGTAAGAAAGCCCTGGTAGAAGCTGAGGGTGATACCGAGCTGGCCATTGACAACCTGCGTAAGTCCAGTGGTTTGAAAGCAGCTAAGAAAGCCGGGCGAACTGCCGCTGACGGCACCGTCGGCCTTAAAGTCGAAGGCAATGTTGGCTTGATCGTCGAGGTTAACAGTGAAACTGACTTCGCCGCGAAAGATGATAATTTCAAGAACTTCGTTAGCATCGTCACAGACAAATTATTTGAGACGAAATCTGCGGATGTCCAGGCCATGATGAATGGCGGCATGGAAAAAACCCGTGAAGAGTTGGTGCAGAAGATTGGCGAGAACATCTCCGTCCGTCGCGCTGCAGTACTCGAAGGTAATGTCACCAGCTACCTGCACGGCACGGGTAAAATCGGCGTGCTAGTCGTGATTAACGGTGGTGATGAGGAATTGTGTAAAGACGTTGCTATGCATATTGCAGCAGCTGACCCACAGCCCATGTATGTGAATACCAAAGATGTGCCCGAAGAACTTATTGCCAAAGAGCGTGAGATCTATGTGGCGCAGGCGGCCGAGAGTGGTAAGCCACCGGAAATCGTCGAGAAAATGGTAGAGGGCCGGGTTCGTAAGTTCCTAGGTGAGATTAGTCTGGTAGAGCAGCCCTTCGTCAAGGACCCTGATACGCGTATCGGCGCCCTATTGAAGAAGTCTGATGCGACTGTCGAGGCTTTTGTGCGCTACCAAGTTGGTGAAGGTATTGAAGTTGAACAGGTGGATTTTGCGGCAGAAGTCGCGAGTCAGCTGGCTAGCTAGTATATCTGGGTGCCGCCGTCGAACACGATGTGCAGCACCCTTGAACCCCGTTGAATGACAAAGAGCAGTGCCACTATGCCCAATAAAGCGACGCCGAAGTATAAGCGAATTCTTCTCAAGCTGAGTGGCGAGGCGCTGGGTTTCGATGGTGTCGGTATCGATCCGAAAGTGTTGGATCGTACTGCTCTGGAGATCGGCCAACTGGTCGGTATTGGGGTTCAGGTCGGCTTAGTCGTGGGCGGGGGTAACCTGTTCCGCGGTGCGACCTTAAGCGCTGCCGGCCTTGACCGGGTGACCGGTGATCATATGGGTATGTTGGCAACGGTGATGAATGCGCTGGCTATGCGTGACGCGCTGGAGCGCTCCAATATCAACACCGTGGTCATGTCTGCGATACCCATGAGCGGTATTGTTGAGCACTACGATCGCCGCCTAGCGATTCGTCACTTGGTTCTTGGTGACGTGGTGATTTTTGCGGCCGGTACCGGCAATCCGTTCTTTACCACGGATACGGCGGCCTGCCTGCGAGGCATAGAGATAGACGCGGATATCGTGTTGAAGGCGACTAAGGTGGATGGTGTTTACTCTGCTGACCCCATGCTTGATCCTACCGCGACCCGTTTTCAACATCTTACCTACGACGAGGTGCTCGAGCGGCAACTCGGCGTAATGGACCTGACCGCGATTTGTCTGGCCCGCGACCAAGGCATGCCGTTACGGGTCTTTGCTATGGAGCAAAGTGGTGCCTTGAGAAATGCCGTTGTTGGCGACGACGAGGGTACTTTGATCGAAAATCGAGTCACTGAGTAATCTTTCGATAAAAGACCAAAAGAGGATATGAATGTGCTGGAAGAAGTGAAGAAAGACGCGCAAGAGCGCATGGACAAATCTTTGGTTGCCCTGGGTAATGCCTTCACTCGACTGCGAACAGGCCGTGCCCACCCCGGGCTGCTGGATGGCATCACTGTCGATTACTATGGGACGCCCACGCCGCTCAATCAGATCGCCAATATCAGCGTTGAAGATAACCGCACACTTGCCGTGACGCCTTGGGAAAAGCCGATGGTCCCTGTGGTCGAAAAAGCGATTCTTAAATCTGACTTGGGACTTAATCCCGCCACCACGGGTGACAAGATTCGCCTGCCAATGCCGCCTCTAACGGAAGAGAATCGTCGTGATTTAACCAAGGTGGCGAAGAATGAAGCGGAAAATGCGCGAATTTCAATTCGCAATATTCGTCGTGACGCTAATGCCCAGTTGAAGGAATTGTTGAAGGACAAGGACATCACTGAAGATGAAGCACGTCGTGGCGAGGATCTGATTCAGAAACTCACCGATGAGAAAATCAAAGACGTTGATGGCTCTCTGGATACCAAGGAAAAGGACTTGATGGCGATCTAGCTATCAATTCAACCGTCCGCCGATGGCTGGGCGGATTCCTGCGATGCGTGAGCGGCGTTGATGCTGGCGCCCATGACGATTCTCTATTACGATTCGCTGCTAGAATCTTTTATGAATGCCTTTTATGACGGCTCCCTCTTCTTATAGGCAGTCTTTATGAGGGTACTTTTGTAAGGGATAGGTCAGCCACTACGAATAACCGGGGTCCAGGCATGCTCAAGCAGAGAATAATGACTGCCCTCATCATGGCCCCCATTGCTATTGCCTGCACATTCTTCTTACCGCTTGCGGGCTTCTCGATTTTTCTCATCTGCATATTAGTTGTTGCCGCTTGGGAATGGGCCAATTTCGTCGGTTTGGAAGGCTGGCAACGCTTATTTTATGCTGCTGTGATTGGTTTGGTGACCGTCGCTGGCGGCTATCTGCCACCGCTATGGGTGCTGATACCGGGTATGCTCTGGTGGTGTCTTGCGCTGGCGTTGGTGATTCGCTATCCACGTTCGAGCGATTTTTGGGCGAGGCCCTGGCAGCAGGCGCTCATAGGTGTTGTTGTTCTGGTGCCAGCCTACGTTGGTCTGCGTCTGTTGAAGCAGTCGGTAGATGGTGATTTGTTGATACTGCTATTATTTTTCTTGGTTTGGGGCGCAGATGTCGGCGCCTACTTTAGTGGCCGGCGCTGGGGCCGAGCGAAACTGGCACCAGAGGTCAGTCCAGGGAAATCCTGGGCCGGTTTTTATGGCGGGCTAGTGCTGGCGATGCTCATTGCCGTCGGCATGAGTGCTTACCTGGGCAGGTTGGATTTTGGGTCCTTCGACGGGCTGTTGTTTGTGTTGGGGTGTGGTCTAGTTGTGATGTTTTCTGTGCTCGGGGATCTGGTCGAGAGTATGTTCAAGCGACAGCGTGGCATCAAAGATTCAAGCCAGCTACTCCCAGGCCACGGCGGTTTTTTGGATCGACTCGACAGTCTGCTTGCCGCGAGTCCGAGTTTCGCCTTGCTGTTGTTGCTGGTGGATGGTTAGGTAGGTGAACAGGTCGACAAATTTCTTGAGCTGATAGGCTCCACGAACAAACAAAAAAGAGTAAATGCTGGGTATGCAGACGACAATGGCGCATAAGCAAATCACCATCCTCGGGTCGACCGGGAGTGTGGGATTAAGCACGCTCGATGTTATTGGCCGTCATCCTGATCGATACAAAATTTATGCGCTAACGGCTAACACCAACGTCGACTTGATGCTGGCGCAGTGCCAGCAATACCTGCCCCGTCTAGCCGTGATGCGTGACTCATCGGCGGCGGCGCAACTGCAAACCCGGCTAGGGCAGGCAGGGCTTGCCATAGACGTGTTATTCGGTGAGGCAGGTCTTGTGCAGGCCGCGAGCGACAACGAGACTGACTATGTGATGGCCGCGATTGTCGGCGCTGCAGGACTTTCCTCCACGCTCGCGGCCGTCGAGGCAGGTAAGCGGGTGTTGCTGGCGAACAAAGAAGCACTCGTGATGTCCGGCGGGCTATTCATGAACGCCGTAGAAACCCACAAAACAACCCTGCTACCCATCGATAGCGAGCACAATGCGATATTCCAGAGTCTGGCCAATGGCGCGCCAGGCCATGCCGGCGGCGTGCGTAAAATCCTGCTGACAGGCTCCGGTGGGCCCCTGCGAGAGCTTCCCCTAGCAGACTTGCACAAGGTGACCCCAGAGCAGGCCTGCGCCCATCCAAACTGGAGCATGGGGCGTAAGATTTCGGTTGATTCAGCGACGATGATGAACAAGGGGCTGGAGGTCATCGAGGCCCGCTGGTTGTTTGATGTGCCGGTTGAGCAGATTGAAGTGGTGGTGCATCCACAGAGTATTATTCACTCAATGGTTGATTACATCGACGGCTCTATTGTCGCCCAACTGGGTAATCCTGATATGCGCACGCCCATTGCCCATGGCCTAGCCTGGCCTGAACGGGTTGACTCCGGGGTGTCAGCGCTGGAGATGACACGTATCGGTCGACTCGATTTTGAACCACCTGATATGCATCGATTTCCCTGTTTACGCCTCGCCCAGCAAGTGGCTGCGGGTGCTCAGAGCCTGGCGATAGCCCTGAACGCGGCAAATGAAATTGCGGTTCAGGCGTTTTTAGATGAACTTATTGGGTTTACGGATATCCCAAGTATCATCGAATCGGTTCTCGCCAAGACAGATAGCGACGAAGCCCTTACAATGCCGGCTATACTGGCCATCGATCAGACCGCCAGACAACAGGCTCAAGCTTTTATGCTAAAACATCAACGACAACGCCCCCCGGCGAGTAAGGCGGTAGATGGTAATGCTTGAGGTTCTACAAAGTATTGCCGCGCTGCTGGTGACCCTGTCAATTCTGGTGACCATTCATGAATTTGGGCACTATTCAGTGGCCCGGCTGTGTGGCGTGCATGTGCTGCGCTTCAGTATTGGGTTCGGCAAGTCTGTGTATACTCGCCGTGGCCGCGTTCCCGCGCCTGTGCCTGTGCCGCCAGAGCAAGACGTGCAAAGCCGTGCTAATGAGCCACTGCAAGGGACCGAATTCTCCATTGCTATCCTGCCCTTGGGCGGTTACGTCAAGATGCTCGACGAGCGTGAAGGTTTTGTGCCAGATGACCAGTTACATCTGGCCTTCAATCGCAAGCCTGTGCTTCAGCGTATTGCTATCGTCGCTGCCGGGCCTATCGCCAACTTTCTATTAGCGATCGTGGCCTATTGGATGCTCTTTGTTGTGGGCGTCACCGGCATTGTACCCGTGCTCGATACCCCTGCAGCCGAGTCAGCTGCTGCTCGGGCAGGCCTGCGAAGGAATTTGGAAATCGTTGCTGTCGATTCAGTATCGACCAGTAGTTGGTCCGAGGTGAATTTGCGCCTGTTTAGTCGCATTGGCGATACGGGCAGCATCACCATCACAGCCGCTGAGTTTCAGAGTGCCGAAGATATGCTATTGAACGGGCAGGTTGATGCGGGCAACAATGCGCCGACCCGAGACTACGTGATTGACGTCACACGCTGGTTATCTGATGTTGAGGCGCCTTATCCGACTCAGGCGTTGGGGTTGGCGCTGCGCTATCCTGATATTCCTGCGGTTATCGGCCAGGTGATGGACGGCGAACCTGCGATGCAAGCGGGGTTGCAGGCAGGCGACAAGGTGCTGCAAGCCAATGGTGAACCCATCGAGGATTGGCAGCAATGGGTCCAGTTGATTCAACAAAACCCCCGCGAGCCGGTCAGTCTGGTGGTCCAGCGCAAGGCTGAGACTCGCGATATGACCGTTGTACCGCGGGTCATGGAACGTGAAGGTCGTTCAGTGGGATACATCGGTGCATCGCGACAGTCCATAGAGTTACCGCCAGACATGCAGAGGGTGGTATCATATCCCCTATATAGCGCATGGTTACCAGCCGTCGAGAAAACGTGGACGGTAACCGTGTTTACCCTAGATTCGATCAAAAAAATGATCATGGGTGCTATTTCACCAAAAAATCTCAGTGGGCCTATCACCATTGCTCAGGTAGCCAGTGCTACCGCAGAATCTGGGATTGAAAGTTTTGTCGGTTTTATTGCCTTGTTGAGTATCAGTTTGGGTGTGCTGAATTTGCTGCCCATTCCTGTACTTGATGGAGGGCACCTGTTGTACTACTTCATTGAACTGGTCACTCGGCGTCCAGTTCCCGAGCGTGTTCAGCTCTGGGGATTACAGTTGGGCATGATTATCATCGTCAGCGTCATGCTGCTGGCTTTTTATAACGATTTAACAAGACTTTAGTGTCTTTTCGGTTTCAGCCTAATATGAGTAAGATTTGTCAATTCACGTCGGGAATCATCTTCCTGGTGTCAGTGCTCGCTGCGTTCTCGGTTCAGGCATTTACCGTCACAGATATTCGTGTCGAAGGTTTGCAGCGAATGTCAGCGGGCAGCGTATTCGCTGAAATTCCCTTCAATGTCGGCGATGAGATTGACGATGGCGCCATGCGGCAAATCGTCAGAGACGTTTTCAAGACGGGCTCTTTCAATGACGTTCAAGTGGGCCGTGACGGTAATGTCTTAGTTATTCTTGTGGAGGAGCGGCCATCTATTGCGGCCATTGAGATTGAAGGTAACAAGGCAATAAAAACCGAGGCTCTGCTGGAAGGATTGGCGGGCTCTGGCCTGTCAGAAGGAGAAATTTTCAAAAAGGTAACCCTTGAGCATATTCGCTCTGACCTTGAGCGACAGTATGTGTCCCAGGGTCGTTATGGTGCGAAAATTATTACCAGCGTCGAGACGCTGCCTCGGAATCGTGTATCCTTGAACATCGATGTCACAGAGGGCAGTGTATCCGGCATCGAGCACATCAATATCGTCGGTAACAAGGTCTTCGACAACGAGACGTTACTGGATATTCTCGAACTCAGATTGCCATCGTTGTTCTCGTTTTATACCAAGGACGACCAGTACTCGAAAGAGAAGCTGACAGGAGATATTGAAAAGCTCGAGTCTTTTTACCTTGACCGTGGTTATCTAAATTTTTCGATTGATTCTACCCAGGTCGCCATTTCGCCGAATCGCGAAGATGTCTATATCACCTTAAATATTGTTGAAGGTGAAGAATTCAGTGTCAGTAAAGTAGAGATTGCCGGTGAGTTACACGACGTCCCCGAGCCCGCTATACGGGCTTTGCTCGGTGTCATTCCCGGGCAGGTTTTTTCGCGCCAGCTGCTAACGGATTCTGAAAAACGTATTGAAGGCGCTCTCGGTAATGCGGGTTATACGTTTGCGAGTGCCACAGGCCAACCGATACCGGATGGCGATGGTAATGAGGTGGTCGTTAAATTTTTCGTTGATGCGGGGCGTCGTGCTTATGTTCGACGTATCAGTTTCAGCGGCAATACCCTGACCCAGGATAAAGTCCTGCGTCGTGAGATGCGCCAGATGGAAAGTGGTTGGGCCTCCACAGCCGCTATTGAACGCTCGAAGTTACGACTGGAGCGGCTCGGTTTTTTCAAATCAGTGAATGTTGAGACACCACCTGTGCCTGGCGTTGACGACCAGATTGACGTGAACTATAGCGTTGAAGAACAACCCACAGGATCTATTTCTGCGACCCTGGGTTTCGCTGAGGCGGCGGGTTTGATTATCGGTGCTAACTACCAACAGAATAACGTTTTTGGTACTGGCAACAGCGTCAACATAGGCATTAATTACAGTGCCTTCCAGACGTCCTATAATTTCTCTTACTTCGACCCGTACTACACGGTAGATGGCGTCAGCCGGGGTTATTCAGCATTCTTCCGCAGTACTAATTTTGATCAACGTAATATCGCGCGATTCCAAACTGATTCATTCGGCGGTGCTGTGAGTTTCGGCTACCCCATCAGTGAGGTCTCACGGGTCGGTCTCAATGTCGGCTACGAAAATACGAATATTAAGGAAGGCGTGTTTCCGGCCCAAGAGATTTCGCAGTTTCTGGCCAGAGAAGGTAATAAGTTTAACCTCGTGACCTTGTCGGCGAGTTATAGCATGTCAGCCTTGAATAGAGGTCTGTTACCTACCGCCGGTCGTTCCCAGTCACTATCGGTTGAGATGACTGTGCCGGGCAGTGAGTTAGAGTTCTTTCGAGTTAACTATGACGGGCAGATCTATTTCCAGCTGCCTAGCGTCTTCATCTTGAGACTGAATACGAAAATGGGTTACGGCGATGCTTATGGCCAGACCGAGAACTTTCCATTTTATAAGAATTTTTATGCCGGAGGATTTGGGTCGGTACGAGGTTATGAAATCAACTCCATCGGGCCGCGCTCAACGCCATCACCTAGTGCGAATTTCAATCAGCCTCAGCCTATTGGCGGCAACGTGCTGATCAACGGCACGGCAGAAATCATCTTCCCACTGCCTTTTGTAGAGGATCAGCGCCAGATCAAGTCAGCGCTGTTCTTCGACGCGGGCAACGTCTTCCAAACAAATTGTTTGGAGATTAGTCAGGTCTGTCAGAGTCCTGAGGATGGGGAGTTGCGCTATTCAGCTGGGCTGGCTGTAACATGGGTGACAGGTTTTGCACCGATTAGCTTCAGTGTCAGTACGCCGTTTAACGCCAAACCGGGTGATTTGTCAGAAGTCTTCCAGTTTGAATTAGGCAGAACGTTTTAATGGGTTTTTGCGATATTTAGCGAGAAGGTTAGAAATTGTCGATTCTCATGGTTATCGGGCGAACTTTTCCCAGTAACGGCGATCTCAAGTAAGGGCGGGCGTGATGCCCCCTGTTTTGAGTAGCTCAGTGAAATTATAAGCCTTTCAAAGGCACTAAGGTTTGAAAGTAACGGTATCGACCATTGAATCAACGTCTGGGATGTGCAAACATCCGCACCCTGCGAAAATGGTCACGAGAACGGTACACCGCGGCCGTTGAATAACACAACTAGTTAGATTTTTTTACCGCAAACGTCGGTAAACAAGGAGAGAGCTCTTGCAAATGAAACAACGTATCTTGGCCAATACCCTGGCAACCATGATGACTTTTTTGTTGGCCATGGCCGCACCTGCTGCCTTTGCTGAGGTGAAGATTGCCGTCGTCGATGTGCAGGCTGCCATTCTGAATTCAGAAGAAGCCAAGCGCCTGCTGAAGCAGATTCAGGAAGAGTTCAAGGGTGAAGAAGAGCAGATTCGCAGCATTCAATCAGAGGCCGCCGTACTTTACGAGCGCTTGCAGAAAGATGCCGAAGTCATGAGCGATGCTGAGAAGCGCCGCGTGCAGCAACAGATCGAGTCGAAGAATAATGATTTCGTGTATAACCGTCAGAAGCTCCAGCGCCTGATCGAAGAGCGTCAGCAAGAGTTGTTCACGGGTGTTGACACGAAGGTTCAAGCCGCGATTGAAATGCTCGTCAAAACCGACGACTACGACTTGATTATGCCTCGCCAAGCAGCCCTCTATGCGGGTGATCTATACGACATCACGCGTAAAGTGACTGAGAAGCTCAACGAGATGGGCGCTAAAAACTGATAGAGGACCGGTGCCAAGCCGGTCGATTCCTTTATATGACAGCATCTATATCTCTCGGTGAACTGGCGCAAGAACTGGGTCTCGAGCTCCGTGGAGATGCATCGTTGCTGGTGAGCGGTATATCGAATTTAGCAGACGCCGCTCCTGACCAGTTGGCCTTTTTGTTTAATTCTGCCTACCGCGCCCACCTGAGCACGTCCGGTGCTGCCGCTGTTGTCATGCGCGCCGATGATGCGCAAGATTACGAGGGCAATGTGCTTGTCAGTGAGCAGCCTCGTATGGCCTGGGCGCAAGTGGCCCATTGGTTTGATCCAACTCCCCGACCTAACCATCAGATTCATCCTACCGCCGTCATCGACCCTACCAGTAGCCTTGGGCGGCGCGTGACCATAGGCGCCAACGTGGTTGTCGAGGGTGGTTGTGTGATCGGTGACGACGCCATTATTGGCCCCGGGTGCGTGGTGGGTGAGGGTGTTATGATCGGCGCGCAAACCCGATTATTTGCGAATGTGACGCTCTACCATCAGGTCTTTATTGGTGCTCAGACGCTCATTCACAGTGGTGCGGTTATTGGCGCTGATGGATTTGGGTTCGAGTTCGATCGCAGTCGTGGCACTTTGGTGAAGATTCCCCAAGTCTATGGCGTACGTATCGGTAATGAGGTGGAAATCGGTGCCGGCTCGACCATTGACCGTGGTGCGCTGAATGACACAGTGATTGGTGATGGCGTTAAGTTGGATAACCAGGTGCAGATTGGTCATGGCACTCGCATAGGTGCCAACACGGCTATCTCAGGATGTACCGCCATCGCTGGCAGTACGCGGGTGGGCTCTCATTGCCTGATCGGCGGCGCGGTCGGCGTTATAGATAATATTGAAATTGTCGATCAGGTTGAGATCACCGCGATGTCGTTGGTGAGTCAATCTATTACGGCACCGGGTCGGTATTCTTCGGGGACGGGTCTACTACCCAGTAAAGCATGGAAACGTAGCATCGTCGGCTTCAAGCAACTCGACAAGATGCTCAAGCGTATTCGTGGTTTAGAGTCGAAGCAGGGCGTGCGAGCTTCCGATGATGACGGCTCGCAGCCATAAGCCGTTTGAATACGTGCACGTTGTTATAGAATTATAGAGAGAAAAAAAATGGAAGTAATTGATATTTGGAAATATCTGCCGCATCGCTATCCGTTCCTGTTGGTCGATAGAGTGCTTGAGCTTGAAGAAAACAAGCGTATCGTGGCGATAAAGAACGTCACCATTAATGAGCCACAGTTCACCGGTCATTTTCCGAACACACCGGTTTTTCCCGGTGTCATGATCGTTGAGGCGCTGGCGCAGGCATCAGGTATTTTGGCGTTCAAGAGTAAAAATCGCACATTGGATGACGGCTATATTTACTATCTGGCGGGTACGGATAAAACCAAGTTTAAGCGCTCAGTCGTGCCGGGTGATCAATTACGCCTTGAAGTTGAGATTACGAATCTGCGTAGCCACTGGATGAAGGCGTCAGGCAAGGCTTATGTTGGTGATCAGCTTGTATGTTCAAGCTTGTTGACCTGTGCAGAGCAAAAAGTCGTCTGACATTGCGGGACAAGAGGTCATGGATAAGCCGTTAACTATCGCGCTCGTGGCGGGTGAGCTATCGGGCGATAATCTAGGTGCGCCTCTGATGCGCGCGCTGCGTCAGCGTCATCCACAGGTACGATTTGTTGGCATCGGCGGCCCCGCCATGATTCAGCAAGGTTTGGAATGCTGGACTGACATTGATGATTTGTCTGTTAATGGGTTCGTAGAGCCTTTGAAGCGTTTGCCGTCACTGTTGAAAATTCTATTCAGCAGCCGGGACAAAATTGTCGCTAGCGATGTTGATTGTTTTATCGGTATCGATTTCAATTTCTTCAATGGTTTACTTGAAGGCATGGTGAAGCGCCGTGGTATTAAAACCGCCCACTATGTATCCCCTTCGATTTGGGCCTGGCGTAAAGGCCGTATTCGCAGCATTAAAAAGAACATCGACTTAATGTTGACGCTATATCCTTTCGAGAATGCGATTTACGCTGACAACGATATCAATGCCGTGTTTGTCGGTCACCCGAGAGCTGATGAGATTGCTCTGGATGCTGGTGATACTGGCCGGACCGAGGCGCGCCAACAGTTAACGATTGAAGCCGGGACGTTAGTCATTGCATTGTTGCCCGGTAGCCGCGGTAGTGAAATCAGTTACAGTGGGCCAGATTTTCTCAACGCCGCGCAGCTTATCCAGCAGCACCTAGGACCCGTACGGTTCTTGATGCCGGCAGCTAACCCGCGCCGTGCCACACAGATGACAGCCCTGCTCGACGTTCATGGGCGCGGTCTTGACATACAAATACTGCAGGGACAGGCCGAGATAGCGATGTTGGCGGCCGATGCGGTTATTGTTAATTCCGGTACGGCGACGCTGGAGGCCATGTTGCTGCGTCGCCCGATGGTGATGTCATACCGACTCGGCGCGCTGACGTATGGCCTTGTTTCGCGCCTGGTGACAACGTCCTTTTTTGCCTTGCCGAATATTCTCGCGGGCCGGCCGGTGATCAAAGAGCTAATTCAGGATGATGCAACACCTGAAGCGCTTTGCGCCGCGCTATTGCAAGTTATACAGCCGGATCAACAAACGGCGTTATTCGTCGAGTACGAACGAATACATCGATTATTACGTCGTAATGCGGGTGACCAGGCGGCGATGGCGATTCTAGGGTTGTGCGGGCGGGACCTTGAGCCTCAAGGCGGACAACGCTAGTGTATTGGCGAGAGTGTTGTGCCGGCGTCGATGAGGTCGGCCGGGGTCCTCTAGCAGGCGCGGTGTATGCCGCGGCGGTGATTCTTGATCCCTTTGCACCCATGTCGGGACTGCGCGACTCCAAGGCATTGAGTGAGGCTCGTCGCGATGCGCTTGATGTCGTCATCAGAACTCACGCGTTGGCGTATTGTGTTGCCTCAGCGAGTATCAAGGAAATTGATGAGATAAATATTCTTCAGGCCAGCTTGTTAGCGATGCAACGTGCGGTGGCAGGTTTGAATCATCCCGTTGATTTTGTCATGGTCGATGGTAATCGGACGCCGGG
>JBLHRT010000042.1:0-13421 GCA_047626255.1 Candidatus Azotimanducaceae bacterium | reverse complement strand
AGCATTAGCGTAAAGGAAGGCGATACGGTAACTGAGGGTTCGTTACTTGTTGAGCTGGAAGGTGAGGCGTTGTCAGCGGAAGAGCCGGCGGAAGAGCCAGCGGAAGAGTCGGCGGCAAAACCGGCGACGAGTCGTGACGCCGCCCCGGCCGCTGAGAGTCCGCGCGAACACCCCGTAGCGTCGGTTGAAGAGCCTACACATCCTGAGCCACAAGCTGAAGTTTCAGCGACAGGACAAGAGCAGACGATAAGCGTGCCCGATGTGGGGGATGCCAGTGAAGTCACGGTCACTGAGATACTGGTTAAGGTCGGTGATCAACTCGAGGTGGATGACTCGATCGTCGTGCTTGAGTCTGACAAGGCAAGCATGGAAATTCCAACTCCTATGGCAGGCGAAGTGCTGGCAATTCTGGTGAAGGACGGCGCCACCGTTGGCGAGGGTGACGCATTGATTAAGCTGCGTGCCAGTCAGGCAGAAGGCGTAAGCGCACAAGGTAATGCGCCAGTTAATGTCGATAAGGCAGTGCCGTCGACCCCCAGCATTGATGTAGCGGCTCCGGTTGCGGCAAGTACAAAGGCGAAATCGGTCAGTGGTGCCCTGCCAGCGATGGCGGCGCAGACCCCGACGTCATCTGCCGATTCAACGGGTAATAAAGTGGGGAGAATTCACGCAGGCCCCGCCGTGCGTAAGCAGGCCAGAGAGTATGGGGTTAATCTCAGCGACGTATCAGGTACGGGACAGAAAGGCCGGATACTCAAGGAAGATATTCAACAGTTTGTCAAAAATCAGATAAGCGGGTCCCACGCCGGATCAGGTTCCGCCGCGGCGGGCTCCGGGATTCCACCGATACCCGTGATCGATTTTACCAAGTTCGGTGAAACCGAATTGCGCCCCTTGTCACGTGTCAGGCGTAGCAGTGCTCGAAACTTGCATCGCAGTTGGCTCAATGTACCCCATGTGACGCAGTTTGATGAAGCCGACATTACAGACCTAGAGGTCTTTCGTAAAGCCCAGAATATCGAGTTGGCGGCGGCGGGCGATAAGCTCACACCGTTGGCGTTTCTGATTAAGGCGTGCATCGCGGCGTTGAAAAAGTATCCGCAGTTCAATTCCTCAATCGATGCAGACTATGAGCATCTGACGATCAAGAAGTACTTTAATATCGGCGTTGCTGTGGAAACGCCTGATGGTCTGGTCGTGCCCGTGATTCGTGGGGCTGACCAGAAAGGTGTTGTTGAGTTAGCGCGCGAATCAGCCAGTCTGGCGCGTATGGCGCGAGACAAGAAGTTGCCATTGGATGCGATGCAAGGGGCGACTTTTAGTATTTCCAGTCTCGGCGGTATTGGCGGCACGGCCTTTACACCCATTGTCAATGCACCAGAAGTCGCGATTCTGGGTGTCTCACGATCAGCGATAAAACCTATGTGGAATGGGCACGAATTTGTCCCGAGGATGATGCTACCCTTGTCATTGTCCTACGACCATAGAGCGATTGATGGCGCTGAAGCCGCGCGTTTTTGTGGCTATTTGCGAGACTTGCTGACAGATACCCGGCGGCTGATTCTTTAGAAATATATCTCGGCTGAACAGGCCCCAGCGATGCCTATTGGTTGGGGCCGCTGGGATTTTTTAGGCCTGATCTTTCTCCCACAATACCTCTTCAACACCCTGGCTCTTGGCCGTATAGCGCGCCGCGACAAACAGATAGTCAGATAGCCGATTCAGATATTTGAGGCCGTCTGCGTTGATGACAGTCTCTGTTGACAGCGTCACCAAGTCGCGCTCGGCACGCCGGCAAATACTACGTGCGAGATGGAATGTGGCGATTAAGCGGGAGCCACCCGGCAAAATAAAATTTTCCAGGGGCGCAAGGTCACTGTTAAGTTCATCGAGACGCTGCTCTACAGCCTCGACGTGTTTTGCGGTAATAATGCGAAAATCAGGAATAGAAAGTTCGCCGCCAAGATCGAAAATACGATGTTGGCTATAGCGAAGGAATTCACCAATCTGCTGAATCTCAGCGTGATCTTGAGCGTAAATTTCTTCGATTAACAAGCCGAGGAAGCTGTTGAGTTCATCGACGCTACCCATGGCGTGCACTCTTGGTGCGTCTTTCATGATGCGATTACCGTCACCAAGCCCTGTCTCACCAAGGTCTCCCGTACGGGTATAAATTTTACTCAGGCGTTTGCCCATAATAGTGCTCGCTTAATTCGGGGTTGAAAGATGATTAACAAGAATCTCATTGGCATTAAAATTATCGTCAAGACTTTTTTGGGTCATTCGTATGATGTGTTGCGGGTTAGGCGCTCCTGTGGTGGCCTCGCTGGCGCAGATGCTCATACGTATGTTGGCAGCTAGGTAGCCCACTGGCGTGTTATAACTTTTTAGTTTGACGCCATCGAAAATGCGTTGGTAGCTCTCCGCCTTGCACTGCTCAATGGATGGTTGAACCAGCACTAAAGCGAATCTACCCGGCTCAAAATAAGTGACAATATCGAGCGGCCTGACCAGCTGTAAAATTTTCTTTGATATGGCGACAATTAGCTGATCAGCCACGTTTTTATCATAGTTGTTGATGACGTCCGTGTAGTTATCAACATTAATCATCAAAAGGCAGACGGCTCCTCCACGTGATTCGATCTGGCGGCTGCAGTCCGACAGGAATTGTTCTGCCATGCGTCGATTGCCGAGCCCTGTTAGCGGATCAAGTAGTTGTCCTTGCTCAAGCTCATCACAGCGGGCTTGCAGGGACTCTATCTGGCTGGCCGTCTTGTTCAACGCCGGAGCAAGTCGGCAACCTGCCTTGATTTGTTCAATCAGCGGAACTAAGTCTGATACAGCCAGATCTGCTTGAGTTGTAGGGATGTGAACAAATGCATCAATAGTTTGTTCTAGACTGCTTAACAGGGTGGGGCTCATCACCGGGCCAACAATAATGATATAACTGAAGTGTTGGCGTTCTACGTCAATCTCACGAATAGCCTCCGCAAACTCAACACATGTCATGTCATCGAGTTCGCTGGTAATCACGATGACTTCGCTGGGTTGATCTTCTAAACCTTGCAGAGCCTCGATCGCTCCCGAATAAAATTGTCTTTTAACAAAGATTTCTAGAGCGTTGTCGAACACTTGCTGATTCGAGTCAGCGGGGATAACGATAGAAAGGGCTTGCTTAAACATGATTGCGACCGAGAGAATGTAATCTGATAAGCTACGATAAGTACGCTGTAGTGTAATAAATATTGAGGTGAATAGACATGCCATCTTTTGATGCGATATCGGAAGTCGATCTACAAGAGCTGAACAACGCCGTCGACCAAGCCAGTCGCGAACTTTCGACGCGCTTTGATTTCAAAGGTGTAAACGCCAAGTTTGAGCGCAAGGAAGCGGAGGTCACCATGACTGCGCAGGCTGAAATTCAGCTAGAGCAGATGCTTGATATCCTGCGCGCCAAACTCATCGGTCGCAAGATTGATGTTAAGGTCCTGGAAATTAAAGATCCGACCGCCAGTGGCAAGTTTATGCACCAGGTTGTGCTGGTCCGACAGGGTATCGATACTGACCTTGCTCGAAAGATCGTCAAGATGATCAAAGATCGAAAGATGAAAGTGCAGGCTGCCATACAGGGCGAAAAAATCAGGGTGACCGCTAAGAAGCGCGATGACCTGCAACAGGTGATGGCGCTGTTGCGTGAGGGTGAGTTTGACATGCCTTTACAGTTTGATAATTTCCGCGATTAGGTGTCCCTTCATTCGTGAGTGACTCTATACCACCACAGCGGCCTGTATCGTCTTCACTAGACGCTCAAGTGGCGCCCCCAGTTCCTGCTCAACCCAGTTGGCGGGAAGTGTTTTTGATCTATACCAAGCCCAGAGTCATAGCCATGGCGTTTCTGGGTTTCTCCAGTGGCCTGCCATTTCTACTCGTGTTTTCGACGCTGACGGCCTGGTTGCGCGAGGCTGAAGTCAGCCGTACGACAATAGGTTTCTTCGCCTGGGTCGGTATTACCTACTCTATAAAGGTCTTCTGGGCACCGGTAGTCGATCGTTTGCAGCTCCCTGGTCTGAGTCGGCTGGGTCGTCGCCGGTCATGGATATTGCTGGGTCAACTCGGTATCGCGCTGGGCTTGATTGGCATGTCATTCACCGGCGCCGAAAACCTAATGGTGCTGTCAGTGTGTGCCGTACTCGTGGCGTTTTCATCGTCAACGCAGGACGTTGCCATCGACGCTTACCGCATTGAGGCGCTTGATGAGCGTTATCAGGGTGCCATGTCCGCGTCTTACATTTTTGGTTATCGTGTGGCGCTGCTGGTGGCTGGCGCGGGGGCGTTTTATTTGGCCGAATATCTGGGTTGGGTGCAAGCCTACCAAGTCATGGCGGCGATGATGGGGGTCGGCATCATCACGGTGTTATTGATATCCGAGCCTGTGGCGATGATGGCGGCCGCTGTGCGTGATGCGGATGATGAGGTCGTCAGAAAGATACTCGCAAAGCATTCCCATTTGCCGCCGCGACTACAGAAAACGCTGACCTGGTTTGTCGCCGCCATTGTCTTTCCGTTCATTGACTTCTTTAAGCGTAATGGACGCTTTGGTCTGGTGTTGTTACTGTTTATCTCTGTCTTCCGCTTGAGTGATATCGCCATGGGTATTATGGCGAACCCGTTTTATCTCGACATGGGTTATAGCAAAACTGACATTGCCAGTGTCGCCAAGGTGTTCGGTTTTTTTATGACCATCGCCGGTTCAATGATCTGCGGTATTCTTGTGGTCAAATGGGGAATTCTGAAGCCTTTGTTGGTGGGCGCCATCGCAGTGGCATTAACCAATCTGCTGTTCGCCTTGTTGTCGACGCTGGAGCCAGAACTGGCCTGGTTGGCGATTGTCATCAGTGCCGACAACATCAGTGGTGGCTTTGCTGCCACGGCCTTCATTGCTTACCTCTCGAGTTTGACCAATCGGTCCTACACGGCCACGCAATATGCCCTGTTCAGTTCAATAATGACGCTGCCTGGGAAGTTTATTAGCGGTTTCTCTGGGGTAATTGTTGATGGTTGGGGTTATTTGCCGTTTTTTGTGTTTGCCAGCGTGATCGGTATTCCCGCCGTTTTGCTGGTCGTGGTGTTGTTGCGTCGTGAGAAAGCGACCGCGAATGGAGCGACCCCTTAGCGTCCGTTTGCCGCTGCCATTACGATTGCCATTGATAGTTGCGTAATTTTACCCGGAACAGCTTGACCTCAACGCCGTCCAACTCGAGCAGCTGCTGCTGGCGTTTTGGGTCAGGGCTCGAGATCCTCCCCTGAGCGTTAATCACGCGATACCAGGGCAGGCGCGACTCAGCGGGCAAGCGGCTCAGTATTCGGCCCACTAGCCTTGACTGTTGGGGTGAGCCAGCCAGTGTCGCGATCTGTCCGTAGGTCGCCACATGACCGCTGGGAATAGCCGCCACCAGTTGCCAGACCCGTTCCCGGAAATCTTGTTGTGCTTCTTGGTGCGCTTCACGCGTGTTTCTCATGCTATTCACCACGATATTGCCCCTAGAAGATGCTCTGCAGCCGCCTGAATACGCGTCGTTGAAAATATTTTTGGGTTGTCGGGTTGACTCTCAACATTTCGCCCATATTATTAGCACTCCAAAAGGGAGAGTGCTAAAAAATCGCTCCAGGCCGCAAAAATAAAGGCCTCGTCTATCCCGTTCAAGGTCATCAAAGAGGGTGGCGGAGACGACGACAGACGAAGAGTTGATGATTTGGTCATTTTATACTGTTACACAGATGCTCGCGCCAACAGGTCGTGAGACATTTGATCCAGAAATGGGAGAAATGAATGAATATCCGTCCATTGCAAGATCGCGTGGTTGTACGCCGCAAGGAAGAAGAAACTAAATCAGCTGGCGGGATTGTACTGCCTGGTTCTGCTGCAGAAAAGCCATCTCGTGGTGAAGTCCTTGCAGTTGGTCCTGGCAAGAAGAAAGAAGATGGTGGTCTCATGCCCGTAGACTTGAAAGTGGGCGATAGCGTCCTTTTCGGTCAGTACTCTGGCAGCACCGTGAAGTTGGATGGGGAAGAGCTCCTCATCATGAGCGAAAGCGAAGTTTTTGGCGTTATTGAGTAAGACGACCAGTATTAACCATCCAAGAGATTGAGGAAAAACGATTATGACAGCAAAAGACGTAAAATTTGGTGATTCTGCGCGTCAACGCATGCTGGCTGGTGTGAACTTACTAGCTGACGCAGTGAAAGTGACTTTGGGGCCAAAAGGCCGAAACGTTGTACTTGATAAGTCATTCGGCTCGCCGACTGTGACCAAGGACGGTGTTTCCGTTGCTAAAGAAATTGAATTGAAAGATAAGTTCGAGAACATGGGCGCCCAAATGGTCAAGGAAGTTGCTTCACAGACTTCTGATGTTGCTGGTGACGGCACCACGACGGCGACAGTTCTGGCTCAGGCAATTCTGAACGAAGGCCTCAAGTCAGTAGCCGCCGGCATGAACCCTATGGACCTCAAGCGTGGCATCGACAAAGCGGTGTCAGTTGCCGTAGCTGAAGTCAAGAAGCTCGCTGTACCTTGCTCAGACAGCAAGACCATCGCCCAGGTCGGTAGTGTTTCAGCTAACAGTGATACTGCTGTCGGTGACATCATTGCTGAAGCAATGGACAAGGTTGGTAAGGAAGGCGTTATTACTGTTGAAGAAGGCAGTGGTCTGGAAAATGAGTTGGACGTGGTTGAAGGTATGCAGTTTGACCGTGGTTACTTGTCTCCTTACTTCATCAACAACCAGGAAAGCATGAGCGCTGAGCTCGAAGATCCGTACATCCTGTTGTTTGACAAGAAAATCTCTAACATTCGTGACATGCTGCCAATCTTGGAAGCTGTTGCTAAAGCGGGTAAGCCTTTGTTGGTTATTGCTGAAGACGTTGAAGGCGAAGCCCTGGCGACATTGGTTGTGAACAACATGCGCGGTATCGTTAAAGTTGCTGCTGCTAAGGCGCCAGGTTTTGGTGATCGTCGTAAGGAAATGCTGCAGGACATCGCTATTTTGACTGGCGGTACGGTGATTTCTGAAGAAGTTGGTTTGTCACTGGAAAGTGCGACTATCGATGATCTTGGCCAAGCCAAGCGCATCAGCCTGACTAAGGAAGCCACGACTGTTGTTGACGGCGCCGGCGTTTCTGCTGACATCGAAGCACGTGTTAACCAGATTCGTACACAGATCGAAGATACATCATCTGACTACGATCGTGAGAAGCTGCAAGAACGTGTTGCCAAGTTGGCAGGCGGTGTTGCTGTGATCAAGGTTGGCGCTGCGACTGAAGTTGAAATGAAAGAGAAGAAGGCTCGCGTTGAAGACGCGCTGCATTCAACGCGTGCTGCTGTTGAAGAAGGTATTGTACCGGGTGGTGGTGTTGCGTTGATTCGTGCCCTGCAAGCACTGGACGGCTTGAAAGGCGACAACGAAGACCAGAACGTCGGCATTAACCTGCTGCGTCGTGCGATGGAAGCGCCAATGCGTCAAATCGTCACCAACGCCGGTGAAGAAGCCTCAGTGGTTGTTGATAAGGTCAAAAGCCTTAAAGGCGCCGAAGGTTACAACGCGGCGACTGGCGAATATGGCGACATGATTAAGTTTGGTCTGCCAGATCCCGCTAAAGTGACACGTACTGCACTGCAGGCCGCTGCCTCAGTTGCTGGCTTGATGATCACTACTGAGTGCATGATCACTGATATCGCCGAAGAAGGTGGTGCTGGTGGTGGTATGCCAGATATGGGTGGCATGGGTGGTATGGGTGGTATGGGCGGCATGATGTAAGATTGTTTCACTAGTCAATTATTTAGATCATTGACAACCCCCTAAAAGGCCCCGCGATTGCGGGGCCTTTTTTTTGCTCGATGTTAACCTCGGCTGTGGCATCAGCGCGCTGGCGACTGCCGTTTCGCTTATGCGCGACCATTTCTGGTGCACGACTGCGATGCAAATTAGTCATGCTTGGTTTAGACTCTGTGCTCCAATTTTAACCCTAGGCTGGAGAAGCAATGAAAGGTACAGTCCATTACGAAACCCGCGGCCCCATCGCGCTGCTGAGTATTGATAACCCACCCGTCAATCCATTGAGTTCTGGCGTTCGCCAGGGGTTGTATGACGGTGTTGGTAAAGCGCTTGAAGACGATGCTGTCAAAGCTATCGTCATTACGGGCTTGAATCGCGCGTTTATTGCCGGCGCCGATATCAGTGAGTTCGGTGCTGCAGCCAGCGAAGGTGTAGGCCTACATGAAGCTATGGAAAAGATGGAAGGCAGCACTAAGCCTATTATTGCTGCGATTAATGGTACTGCCTTTGGTGGTGGTCTAGAGGTTGCGCTGTGCTGTGATTATCGTATCGCCGCGCCTACCGCACCTGTTGGTCTGCCAGAAGTAAAGCTGGGCTTGTTGCCCGGAGCTGGTGGTACGCAGCGTCTGCCGCGCCTCATCGGTGCTGAAGCTGCTATCGCAGCGATTGTCTCGGGTAACCCCATCATGGCGCCCCAGGCACAAAAGCTCGGTATTGTCGACCGCGTAGCGGAAGGCGATATTGTTGAAGCCGGCATCAAATATGCCGAAGAAATCATTGCGGCAGGTAGTAAGACTCGCAAGATCCGTGAGATCGAAGATGTCATCGCGAAAGATCGTGGTAATGCAGAAGTCTTTGCGAAAGCACGCGCGCAGCTGAGCAAGACTAATCGTAATCAGTTTGCCCCTGAGCAGATCGTCAAGTGTGTTGAAGCGGCCGTGAACTCTGCTACCTTCGACGAGGGTATGGATGCCGAGCGTCGATTGTTTGGCGAGTGCATGCAAGATCCACAGCGTGAGGCGCTGATCCACATCTTCTTCGCAGAACGGGCGGCGAACAAGATTCCTGGCCTGTCGAAAGAAATGCCTCTGATTGAGATCAACAAGGGTTCTGTGATCGGCGCCGGTACCATGGGCGGCGGTATCGTCATGTGTTTCGCTAATGCCGGTATTCCCGTGCGTATGTACGACAACGATGCTGACAATCTGGCACGTGGCATGAAAGTTATTGAAGGCAACTACGCCCGTACTGTGGCCAAGGGTCGCCTGAAGCAGGCTGATATGGACAAGCGTATCGCCCTGATCGAGCCGACGACGGATTTCGATGCGTTGGGTGATGGCGATATTGTCATCGAAGCTGTGTACGAAAATCTCGATCTCAAGAAAGAGATCTTCACGCGCCTTGATAAAGTTATGAAGCCGGGTGCGATTCTTGCCACTAACACCTCAGCGCTGGATGTTGACGCGATTGCTGCCGTCACAAGCCGTCCAGACTTTGTCTGTGGTATGCACTTCTTTAGCCCAGCCAACGTCATGCGTTTGTTGGAAGTTGTCCGTGGTAAAGATTCTTCACCTACAGTACTTGGCACCGCCATGGCACTGGGTAAGCGTCTTGGTAAGGTGTCGGTGGTTGCCGGTAACTGCCCAGGCTTTATCGGTAACCGCATGCTGGGCGGCTACACGCGCCAGGCGAGTATGATGATTCTTGAAGGTGCTACCCCCGCTCAGGTTGATAAAGTTATCTTTGATTTTGGTCTGGCTATGGGTCCTTTTACCATGAACGATATGGTCGGTCTGGACCTTGGCTGGCGCGCTCGTAAGATGGTCGGTGGCAGTAATGAAGTCACAGCCCGTATCCCGGATGCGTTGTGCGAGCTGGGCCGTTATGGCCAGAAGAATGGTAAGGGCTACTACGTTTATGCGGAAGGTGACCGAACGCCACGTCCTGATCCCGAGGCTGATGCAGTCATCAAGAAAGTCGCGGAAGATCTAGGTTATCCGGCAAAAACGTTTACGGATGAAGAAATCCTCAAGCGTTGCATGTATCCATTGATTAACATTGGCGCGAAATTGCTGGAAGAGGGCCATGCCTTGCGTGCCAGTGATATCGACACGGTGTATGTGAATGGTTATGGCTTCCCAACGTATGTGGGCGGTCCTATGTGGTTTGCTGACTCGCAAGGTCTGGCTGAGGTCTTGGCTGACATCAAACGGTTCCATGCGGAAACCGGTGATGATGTCTGGAAGCCTGCTGGTCTTCTCGAAAAATTGGTTGCAGAGGGCAAGACATTTGCCCAGCATGACGCTGCTGCCTGATTGATCTGGCCCCCGCATCGCGGGGGCCATGTTTTTCCTGTGTCTCTTCTTGCCTTGATGTTAGTCCTCGTTTTACCCTCGTGTTGCCTTTGTTTTGCTATCGTTGAGTGCCGTTCATATCCATGTCAATCTTGCACCTGTCGCGTGCTCGATACTGCTCAATAATTGATTATGCTCAGGGCGGCTTTTTGACTTGCGTAAAGCCGCATGTCTTTTGCTTGCTGAGTCTTTGTGATTAGCCGCGCCGTCATCGTTCGAACGATCACCCGAGTATGCTCAATGGTTAGCGTGATACGCTTTATGCGCTCATTCCACGGGAGATTTGAAGCCAGCTGGTTTTAAGGTCAACACCGAACAATCAGCGTGGTAAAGAACCTTCTCTGCGGTATTGCCGATCAACAGGCCGGGGATACCACCACGTGACATGGTGCCCATGACCAGTAGATCGATTTTCTGAGCATTCACCAACTCGATAATGGCGTCCTCTGGCTTGCCGTCGATAACGTATTCTTGCGGCGACATGGGGGCTGCATGAGCGGCTAACCTGTGCAATTGCTCGCCACTGGTGTCCTTGATAGTCTGCATCATCTCGGCAAATTCTTTGCGCTCTATACGACTGCGTAAGTGAGGCGAAGAAGGCGGCTGCCAGGCATTCATAACATGCAATTGGGCCTTTTCCTGAGCGGCTACACTGGCTGAAAGCGTGACTACCTGGCTTGCTAACTGTTGTGTCTCTAGCGCGTCTGTCAGATCAACAGCCGCCAGCACATGGTTAATCGCTTTCTTGCGCTGTGGTTTGATAATCCAAACCGGGCAAGGGCATTTTCGCAGTAGGTTCAGGTCAGTGTCGCCAAATAGTGTTGTCGATAGCACATTGTGTTTGTTGGCTGATTTGATCAATAAGTCAAACGACCTCTTGATAACGGTCCGGATAATCTCGATGTAGTCCTTGCCTGGCAGTACTAATAACGCGATAGGTTTTTTCAATGGTGTCTGATCGATCTGTTTGAGCATTTCCTGCAGCGCGGTTTTACGCTCGTTTATCAAGCTTTTCTGGAGTTTTTTCATGGTTGGCTCGAGCCGCACGTCGTTGGAGGCAACCTCTGCGACGACATCAATCACGGTCAGTGCCGCGCCGTGATGAGCGGCCAAGATGATGCTG
Source organism: Candidatus Azotimanducaceae bacterium (assembly GCA_047626255.1). Lineage (GTDB taxonomy): Bacteria > Pseudomonadota > Gammaproteobacteria > Pseudomonadales > Azotimanducaceae > UBA4582. Next base: position 2,112 of record JBLHRT010000042.1, on the reverse strand, counting down.
TGAGCCAGTGCGCTTTTCTCACCCTTAGCGCCATCGGCAAAGAACAAAATTCTCTTTAATATTTTCATTCTTGGTACTCCTGATCAGTGGTGAGTGCGACTATCTATTGGAATAATATTACGAGATAGTTTTACGGAATAAAATTTTCGGAAATTATTGAAAGCCTTTCAGTACTTGTGTGAAGGCGTCGAGTAATGGGATTGACGCTTTGCCGGTATGCATGTATTCACCCGGACCCACATCATGGATGCGCTGGATCTGGCCTGCCCAGACAACCTCATTCGTGCTGTTGTCGCGTATTTCGATCATGATCTTTGCCACAAAACGCTGGGGGTCGCCCGTCGCGAGATGCTCGGCAAAGTTGTCGCGTTCACTGTCCGGGCTCAAATTCTCTTGTTCATAAGACAGTTCCACGGTCAGGTCCGCGGGAACCGAATCGGTACTTATGGACTTGTCTGAAGTGGGCCTGTCAGGCGATAACAAGTCAACTGAGGGTGCGATGGGCGTGAGGCCATGGCTGGCAAGTGCGACACTGAAATTGCTCGTCATTATCGGGCCGAGAAAGGCAGGCATATCCCGGGTCGATACCATAAATGACTGATAGGTCGCTGTCGGGCAGCAAAGCGTTACACGAGTGCCGACGCCTGATGGGTTGCTGCTACAGGCGGAAAGAAAAAGGTTGCTAGCGAGAACACAGCAATAAGCGAGGATCCTTGATCGTTTATTAAGTCCCCGCAGTGCAAACGTCCCATGTGATGAGGTGCGTTTTTCGTGACGTTGTTGATAGCCTTGTTGATGGCCCTGTTGATGATAGTGCGGGTGAAGCTGTCGGTGCGACGGGTGCTGGAAGGAACGAGATAGTAGGGGAGTTGCGACGAACATGTTCACAGGGGCTTCCACATAAATAATAAGTTTCCTACAAATATTTCACCCTCACCTTGATTTCGATCAATCCACGCCCTCTGGCGTAATGGCCAGCGATTGTTCAATCGGCCGCCCTGTGGCGCTCTCTTGCGCCGCGCGAGGCGCCTGATACAGCACAGTTTGAGCCAGCGCGTTGCGCGGAAAATCCCATAGTCTTTCAAAAATACCAATGTTATCATCACCCTATAGGTCTGTGTGCCTAAGGCAGCGCGGGACAACGGCGCATTATTGTCTACTGTACTCTACGGTCTGATGATCGTATTGTGACGCTGCGCGAGCAGACATACACTCGGGGCCTTTTTTACGGGGCCTTTTTTATTGATTGATAAACGCACTATTGCAAGAGATGGCAGCAAGTAGGTATGGCTAACAATTCGAAAGACCTGGATCTGATTCCCGCAATCGCGCCCGCTAAGGATGAGGTAGCGTCTTATCGGCGCAGTGGCCGTGCCGAGGCGCCAAAGCAAAGCAACTTTAATGGCTTGTTGGTCTTTGCCCTCGTCATTATGGCGATCATGATGGGGGTGGGCGGTTTTGCCTTGTATGAGGTGCAGAAGAAACTCGATCAATCGAATGAGTTGCTAGCCCAGGGTCAAGTAAGTATTCGTGACCTAGACGATCGTCTCGCAGCGACGGGTACTGACGTGTCGAAAACCTTGCAGGTAATGAAGGCACAGCAGGCGTTGAACGTGAGAGAAATAGATAAGCTGTGGGGCGTTGCCTTTCGGACTAATCGTCCTCGTATTGAAAAAATGGAAGTCACGGTTAAAAAACTGTTAGCGATGGACAGGCAGTTGGATGCGAAAGCCTCTGGCGTGACTGAGCGCTTTGATGCATTCTCCCGGCAAATGCTCGGCGATAGCGAAGACTTGGCCACTACGGTCGCTTTGGTACGAGGTCAGGTGCAAGACCAAAGTGTACTGCTTGAGGCTAACCGGCGTGGTGTGCTGACACTGGACTCGCGCATGAAAGACACGGAGGAAGCCATCTCCGTCATTGATCGCTATCGAGTGCAGGTGAATCAGACACTCGTGGAAATCAAACGTCAAATGCAGACAAGTACGCCGGCGGCTTCGCCGTCCGCGCCGCCGTCCGCGCCTTGATGTCTTTATGTGCCTAGGTAATCGGTGGCTATGAAGGTCACCTCCGTTCATTTAAGATGGGCCGAGTAAGGCGTTTCGAGCAACG
>JBLHRT010000041.1:0-13520 GCA_047626255.1 Candidatus Azotimanducaceae bacterium | reverse complement strand
ACATCAATAGTTTTCTGGACTTAAATTTGATGCTTGATAATGATGTCAAAAATGCACAGTGATATTATTGGGGAGAGCGGAAATATATTGGGTCGTTGCTACCCAAATGGTGGGAACATAGGTAACAAATGACTGGTTTGGCGCGCCTGGTGGGTACATAGGTAACATATGTGAATGGCGATGCCGTGGCGTGTCATTAATAAAAAATATCACAAAGGGTGATAAATTTGAGACACGAAAAGACCTCTGAGGATTTTCGAGTATTGAGCATTTGATCTTGAAATTAAATGGAGTAGGGTCAACGTAAAGCTAGAATGATGACATCGTAGTTCAAGTGACACTTACGCCGCTTACGCCGCTTACGCCACTTGCGCCACTTGCGGCGAACGGTATCGCTGAGTGCAACTTGGGGGATATGAGCGCTCTCACCGAATCAGAAGCGGATTGCTGGATGTAATGAAACCTAGCGAGGCGCATAGGAATATATTTTATGGGTGCAGTTCCCCTGTTGTTAGGTCACTTTTCATGAAGATAAGTGTCATATTTCTCCTCTTCCTGTCTTTGAGGTTGGGTGCGCAAGCGGCAGAATTTGAGAGTAGTGCGGCGGTCTCAACCAGTGTCGGCGTGCTCCACTACCGGATGGCCGGCTCTGGAAAGCCCCTCGTGTTATTGCACGGCTACACGGGATATAGCCATCAGTGGCAGGCTTTTCTGGCCGAGTTTGTTGATGACTATAAGGTCATTGCTATCGATTTGCCGGGTCACGGGCAGTCCAGCAAACTTGGCGCTAGCTTTATCGTCGCTGACGCGGCTACAGGCGTATGGGAGGTGATGGATCACCTCGGTGTGAAACAAATTCACGGCGTAGGTTATTCGGCTGGCGGTATGACGTTGTTGCAGATGGCATTGCGGCAGCCCTCAAGAGTTCAAGCCATGGTGTTAGCCTCAAGCGCGTACAGCGTTCCCGGAGCAGCCCCGCGCAAGTTGTTCGAGGCGTTGCCGCAAAGCTACCAACGGGACTTGTTACGCAATCATGGTGGGGATATGGAAAAGATTCGCGCGATGCTGAGTGCAAATTTTCTAGCAGATATGAACATTGAGGATCTCAAAGACCTGAAAACACCGACATTGCTATTGTCAGGTGATCGCGACGAATCGTTTCCTTTGCCGGTGGTCGTTGAAACCTATACTGCATTGTCTAATGCTCGATTATGGATCGTGCCGGGGATCGGTCATGCCCTGTTCTGGCCTTGGGGTGGTAGTGAGGCTCTGGCGCGGCAGTTCTCCCCGGAAGTGTTGCGCTTCTTTCGCGAAATAGAATAAAGCAATGATGTGCCCACCATCAAATCATTGAGTAACATCGGTATGTCGTGCCCAGCTAAGCTGCGCAGCGTGGCTTGCGCAGTGCAGGCACATAACCTTCATGTGTTAGCATATTTTCGCCACAACTGAAAAAATGTGCCAGTGATGGGATTTGCCCTGGGCTGTTTCGCCTGAAACCTCGTGCTCTGTGAATTTAATGATTTCGAAATCAGTAAAGTTTTCCCGTACCTCAGCTTCAGTAAAGACCATAACATCTGGCCAAAAGCTGTCTTTGCCATGATCTGGGCCAGCCATGGTGTCTCTGGGTCCAAGAAAGGAACCGCAAAAAACGCCTTTGGGTTTAATTGACTCTCTCATACTAGACCAAACGTGCTCAAACTCAGATTTTGGGCAAAAGAACAAACTTGCGTCTGCCACAATGAGGGATGCGCGGGGGTATATAAAGCTGCTAAAGCTATCATGGGACAATAAAACCTCACCATCGTCCTTGAATCGTTTTCTACATCGTTGTATCGACGCTTGCTCAATATCATATGCATAGACGGTAAAATCGTTTCTTCGCAAAAAAGCAATATCTGAACCCGCGCCACATCCACAATCGACGGCTATTCTCTCGTCACTCAGCAAGCTGATGGCAAAGCTCAGGTCAGCGCGAACTTCACTGTGCTCTGTAGAATGGTAATACGCATTTATGTCCTGGGTGGCCATACCATTCTCGAAATAACTGAAGCTTAGTCAAGCGCTACGTTGGGCACAAGTTACATCGTGCGGTACATTAATTGGTATGGCAAACGAAAATGCCTGTTCAATTGGCGCATTTTCCTCTGTGTGCTGAAGTCTGTCTTTGCCTTCCTCACCAGTAGAAATGTGATCTGCTGGGATCCACCATAGCGTTTGATGTGTTTGTAATATTTGGCTAATTCAAGCATCTCAGTCGCACACCAATTCAACATTGGTTGTACTATCAATGTACTTTCTGAGTGAACATTGTTCGCCATTCATGCTGATAGCGTTTGATTTTAGAATCCCCCTAGAGTTCTCGCGGGTGAACTGGCTCCCTTGATCTGTGTTGAATATTTACGGTGCGCCATTGCGTTCAATCGGCTCTTCAAGTGCATCGATACAAAAAGCGGTGTTCATGGTGTTCGATAATCGTCGCGACAGTACTCGCCCGGAGTACCCGTCAATAACGGCCGCTAGATAGACAAAACGTTTCGCCATCGGGACGTGGGTGATGTCCGTCGACGCAACCTGATTCGGCTGATCAATGATCAGGTTGCGCTGCCGATAGGGATAAAAATTGTGCACCTGAACTTCTTTCTCAGATTCCTCTTTGCTATCGGCCGTACTTCCAAATACCTCAGGTGCGCTGCATAGGCATTGCTTCTGTTATCGGCAGATCTCCCTGAACGTCCGCTAGCGCAACTTTCACTTTAAACTGTGGTTTATGGGTTCGTCTCTGTCGTCTCATTTTCTCCTTAGTCATATGCAAATTGTGCAGGAAAATACTTTTACTCGTACCGTTATGGTCCAACTTTGGGGTTCATTACTGCGTTGATCTCAAACAAGTATCTGTGAATTTTTATCGATATATCATCAAACATGATGTAGCTGCCTATCAAATTTCTAGTATTGCTGTAGAAAATGTTTAGTGGCGATCAAATCCAACTGACTGATTGCACTGAACTTGGTGTTTATGGCACGTATAAACAAAATGTCGTGAGTCGATAAGGAATCCGATAGGTGATTGAAAAATGATCTGTGCTCAGCTGCAGTCAACAGGGATGTCAAGAGAGATGCCAAAATGCAGCATCATGCCCTACAAAAATTTGCCTTCGTGCTCCTTACTTTAGGCTTTAGTACACAGCACCCTTTGGCGGATTATCGCCTTCTGGTATCTGACGTCGTCAGCCCAACAATTGCTTTGCAGGGGCGGAGTGAGTCGTCATTGGCGCGTGTATATACTGCTTTGCGCAGAGAAGGGCTTGCTCTGCAAGTTCTGGGTGAGCATGGGCAGGCGATCAAGTCATTCCGCCACTTACAATCTTTGGTGCATAGAGAATACGGAGTGCGGTCACTCCTGCAGGCGGAAAGTATCCGCGACCTTACTCGCTCGTATATCGCCAGTGGCGATTTGCGCAACGCTGACCTGCAACAGAAAGTTTTGTACGGTATTTACAAAGACGCGTATTCGGTAGATTCGACGGACATGCACGAGGCACGCTCACGGCTAGCCACCTGGTACCGCAGCACATTCAGGTACAAACAGGCTCTGAATTTATATGCTGAATCTCGCCGCTATCTTGATACTGCCGAATCTTCCGGGGCCGCGCTTACAGTGCGTATGCTACGGGGCGAAGCACTGACTTTGGTGCTCTCTGGCCACTGTTGTGCAATTGACAAACTCCGTGAGGCGAGAGCGCTGGCAGCCCGAGTGGATACCAATGGCCCTAAAATACCGAGGATTAATCTAGAACAGTACGCCAAAATCAGTCTTGACCTTGCTGATGCGCAGATGTTTAAGGGGCAAAGCGTTGATGCGCTGAAGAACTATCTTGCTATGGGGCGGGCACAAGAAGCCGTTTTTTTGGGCCTTAGTAATGCGCGTGACCTCGGGTTAGCTAGTCACCGGTCGCGGCCCGGTTATGACCCGCATACGAAGATCATTGATGGCCAACAACTTAACTTTGGTGTATCTAAATCGGTGCGTCCTCTGCCGGTGCCTGCCTCGATTGGCGAACCCGTATCGCTTTGTACTGCAGGCCTGATGGCAGACTACAACCGCAATAGCTATGCCCGATATTTTCTAGAGACAGTGGTCGATGTAGATGTCAACGGCAGAGCAAATGAAATCAGTATGACAGGCAGTGCGCCGGCCTATCTTCAGCGGTTAATGCGAGTTGTGTTAGAGAAGAGTCGCTATCGCCCTAAAGTCAATAGTGAGGGGGTTGCAGTCCAATCTCAGATGACATTCCGGCAAACTTTCAATAATAGTAATGAAAACCCATTGGTGGATAACATTAGCGGATGGAGTTCACTGCTTGCTCGTCGAACCTGCACAGCGCTGGCAAGTAGTCTTGGCATGTAGTCTCGATGTGGATTCATTTAGAAAGAGGAAAAAATATTATGACCTCTACACCATGGCTAGAATGTTTCTATAGGAGCATTGTTAGAACCTATATTCCGCCTTGATATTTCTATACAAATGCGAAAGCGATACTGGCTCATCGTGAAAATATTAATCAAGTTTCTTAGGTGCTAAGTCAAATAAATTGAGGCAGCAGTGGGCTATTCAACAGATTTTCATGGAGTACTGACTACTCAAGTTATTAGCCAAAAAATAAAAGGGGCGACTAATCGTCTGATACACACAGATAGCATTGACCGACGATCGCGGGCTAATGTTAACAAAGGGGAATGCAGTGAAACTAAATATAAAAAGAACCTTGGCTATCGTTGGGGCGCTAGGCGTTAGTACTAGTGTGATAGCGGAATCGAATAGAATCGAAGAAATTGTCGTCACAGCTCAGCGTGTCTCTGAAAGTATTCAGGACGTGCCGATTGCAGTGACGGCAATGACAGGCGAGATGCTCGAAGACAAAGGTGTGCTGACACCTTCTGACCTGCAAATGAACTCGCCGAGTTTAACCTTTACACCTACCAATTTTGGGGGGTCAAGTTTCAGTATTCGCGGTATCGGCAATCTGGTGATTGGCGGTGAGTCGGGTGTGTCAACCCACATCAATGAAATCGCCATAGCGTCAAATCTCAATGCTGTTGAGTTTTATGACATGTCTAGGGTTGAGGTGTTACGCGGACCTCAAGGTACCTTGTTTGGCCGTAACGCCACAGGTGGAGCGGTTAACTTCGTAACCAAACGTCCCGATTTCGAGTCCATCAACGGCTTTCTTGATCTGGAAGGTGGTGATTATAACAATCGCCGTATTAAGGGCGCTATCAACCTGCCTGTCACAGACAACTTTGCAGTGCGGATAGCCGGCATGATGCTTGAGCGTGACGGCTATACCGACAATCTCGCTTTCGGCCAGGTCGCTGACTTTGGTGTCGGTGCTGGTGTTGATACCATCAAGGGTATTGATGGCAATCTTGATGGTCGTGATATCAACACCTTCAGGGTCACCGGCGAGTGGGCGATTACTGAGAACGCTAATCTGTGGGTTATGTACTCCAATTTCAGTGAAGATGATGATCGGGCACGGATCACCAACCAAATATGTGTCACCAACGCTGTTCCGACCACGGGTTGTACGCCAGATGGTGTGGGCTTTGAAACACCGCATGCGTTTACGGGCACTGGTGGTATCATCTTTGGCTCTGGTGCTGGTGCGTACGGGCCACCCGCAGCGACCGTGCCGTCAAAATACACACGCCCTACCGTTGGCCTGCGGACCATGCATACCGACTTTGACCCTATCTTCCAGGAAGATGAGGATATCTATGCCTTTGGCTTTGACTATGATTTTGGCAAGTTCAACTTTGGCATGGTAGGCGCTTATCAGGAACGTGAATACCTGGCGCAACAGGATTATTACATGGATGTAGGTGCCTCCCTGTTCGGCGGCGCGGTCAATTTTCCTGTTTCTAAACCTGCAGGTGGTGCCGGTGAAGATTTCACCTCAAGTACCTGTAACTACAATGCAGGGACATCGGGCGCAACTGCCGGCAGTAACGCCAATGGTGGTTGTACGCTGGACATAGATGGCACTGTGTATTTCGCTTTTGATCAGGCGAGTTATCGTGGCGAGTACTATACCGTTGAAGCCAAGTTGATGAGTGCCCTGGATGGTCCGTTCAATTTCGTCGTAGGTGCCAATACCTATGAAAATGAAAGTAACGGCGACTACTACGTGCTGGGCAACGCGCTTGATGCTGCTGGCGTCTACCCAGGTTTTTTCAATAATACGGACGACCCTGCTAAACCCGTTATCGCTGACGGTTATGCTGTGTTTGGTGAAGGTTATTATGACTTCAGTGATAAGCTGAAATTTACCCTTGGCGTGCGTTATAACGAGGATCATCGGGAAGATTTCGGCACCAATATTCTATTTAACTCTTTTGACCTTAACGGTGCCTTGGGAGGTGCGTTGGGCGCACAGACGTTGATTCGTCGGCCATTGGCAGGATTTGTAACAGCGGGTGCAGCTCTGGGCGATGCGAACACTGCATTGGTAAGTTTGTACGGTGGTACGGCTGCTGAGATCGCCGCAGCATCATTGACAGCGCCTGTTAGTCCAGAGCGTATTGCGCTGGCGAGTAAAGTGCCGCCAGTGCCCCAAGGCGGTGAAGCACGTGTTCTCTCGGGTTCACCCACCGAGTTTGATTTTACAGAGTTCAGCGGTCGTTTTGGCTTTGACTACCAGATAAGTGGCGATAGCATGATGTATGCCTTTTTGTCCCGTGGCTACAAGCCAGGTGGTTTGAATCCGGCGATTCCTGTCGATTTTCAGAGCGTTTCAAAGTTCTCGTTTGCGCCTGAGCAAATCACGTCCTGGGAAATTGGCTCCAAGAATGCCTTTCTGGATGGCAGCATGATTGTTAACGGCGCTGTGTACCTGTACGACTACTCCGGTCTGCAAGTTACGCGTATCGTTAACAACAGTTCGATCAACGAGAATATTGATGCCAATATCATGGGGCTCGAACTTGAGATGCAATGGCAGCCAGAAGCGATTCCTAATCTTGCACTCGATGCAGCCTATTCCTGGACTCATACCGAAGTTGATGGTGCCACGTCCATTGACCCGACAAACCGTGATGCTGACCAGGATGCAAGTTGGGTGCTGCTGAACAATGTTGACTCCGGCGCGAGTACGGGCGTCAATTATATTGCCAATCGGGGGGAATATGATGCCGCGATGGCGCTTGCTGGTGCCAATACTTGCTCTGCCCCCGATGCCACCGGTGCCTTGAGCTATCCTGACGGTATTATTGCGTTGCAATCCAGAAATTGCTTGGCAGCGCTGGGAGTAACGACTTCAGATGGCCTGCCAAGCAATATTGACGGCAACCAATTGCCTAACACCCCTGAGCATAACGTCAAGTTGGGTGCAGCGTATACATGGCCCGTTAACGTTATTCAGGGTAGCCTGACATTCCGTTGGGATTACTACTGGCAGGGTGATGCCTATGCGCGTGAGTTCAACACCAAGGGTGATGAAATCAAGAGCTGGGACCAGCACAACGCACAGATCATCTATGCAAGCGATAGTGGTCTATGGTCAGGTCGCCTCTTTGTCCGCAATCTGCAAAATGAGGACAACGTTACCGGTCATTACCTGACGTCGGATACCTCTGGTTTCTACAGAAACTACTTCTTAACAGAGCCGCGGATATTCGGGCTATCAGTAAGATATGACCTTGCTAATAATTGATGTTCAGTTAGATTGATATATAAACCCACCGTGTTCTAGCAGGCGCGGTGGGTTTTTTTTAGGGGTTAAGTATTCTCCTTCGATACGATCTTGACTACGTCTAACTCGGCCTGATCCAGGCACGCAAGATTGCTTGCAAGATGTCTGTGCAGGTGACTAATCGCTGATTCAAACCGACCGAACCGGTAGTGGCTGTTAGCGCCGGAGCCGATCGCCGCTTGAATGGCACTCACCACTTTCGCATCTTCGGCGGCACCCGTATCGGTAACAAAGGCGGCGTCTCGCTTGGCTCGGGCGAGCTCCTCTTCTGTCGGTGCGGCACCATCTCGTTTCGGTAGTGTCAGCTGGTAAGTGTAGTATCGCGTGCGGGTAGGTGACTCAGGTTCTGCCAGGGAAACAGTATAGTGTTGGGCAAGGCGGATGACCGACGAGAAGGGGAACACGCGATTGACCAGTGTCACCATACGATCAAGTGAGACGTTTCGTCGCGGCGCATCGCGTATTTTTTCAATACGCCTGAACGGGAAACATACCCGAGAATTCGGCCCCTGCATTTCGATGACATTCAAATTGTCATAGCCGTAGGGAAAGAACGACTCTGGATGGGTTGGCTTGATGTGATAGCCCTCAAGCGTGCCCTCCGCTGCCAGCTTCCAGTTGATGTCGTCTACGGTCTCGTTTGAATCAAACACAACCTGATCGTCTGTCAACAGATCCGGTAGGGATTCCAGCGCACCAGGACCAACCGGTTCATCCTGCGTAACAAATACCAGACCACCGCGTATATCGACCGCATAAACCGGCACCAGTCCATGGGTGTCTTTGTCCAGATCAGGAAAACCATGTTCATGTGGTACGTATTCGAGCCGCCCATCCAACCGATAGGCCCAGCCATGGTAGGAGCAGCGCAGAATTTTTGTACAACCCGAACCCTCAGCCAATTGCATACCACGGTGCCGACAGGCGTTACGAAATGCTCGTATGTTACCCTCGAGATCGCGGACAACGACAAGGGGAACTCCCGCTGCGCTGCGCGCCACATACGCGCCAGGCTCTGGCAGGGCTGCAACCGGGCAAAACGGTATGGGCAGGCGGCGCATGAGCCGTCTTTCGGCATCGAAGCGTGCCTGCGAACGGTAGTTTTCAACAGGCTCAAACCACTCTTGATCACCGAGATCAGTTGTGCCGTTATCGATATGGGCAAGAATATGATCAAGCAGTTCAGCGTCGTTTCGCATGGTAGGTTACCCGGAGTTTGTCTACATGATTAATCTACGGACTGACTGCGATTGCGTCAAGTCAGAAGGGGTTCTGGCGCGACGCTATATCGCATGGGCGTAACACAAAGACGCCACTGGCTTGAAGAACGAATGCCCTAGGCGGGGGTTTGGCAGAGCGCCGATCAGCTAGGTACCGATTTCTCAGAGAATTTCCTGCAGCACACAACTTGCCTTGTCCAGTCGACGCCTCGAATTCAATCTCAAAGTAAACCATCGCAAGGTACATCAAAAGGTTTGGCAAACGAGAATGCGTGTTCAGTCGGACCCTTTTCCTCGATGTGCTGAAGCCTGTCTTTGCCTTCCTCGACAGTAGGAATATGACCTGCTGGGATCCACCATAGCGTTTGATGGGCTTGTCGTATTTTGCTAAACCAAGCGTCTCTGTCTCGCACTAATTCAACATGGCTTGATTTATAGACGTACTTTTTAAGTGAATCAACGTCTTCCCAAACACTCATGTTGACGAGCAAGTTAGGGTCAGTAAAAGCTTGTATCGACGTTGCATCACCATCTTGGGTTTGAAGTCGCCAAACAAACCCCGATGTCTTGTCTGCTATGGCGTTAATTTCATCAAGGCGATCGGCAAATCCTTTCATTGTCTCTGAGCCCATTGCGTCCCGAGCTTTAGCGATATTGATTTGTGCTAGGTGAAACTGAGTCATTCCATGTTTCCTGTCACTTGCATGAGTGATCGCTATCTTGAGTATGCACCGGTATTGAGTGCCTCGGTAGCCGACGTGATACGCCAAGGGCGTCAGATACACGTTGTCGAAGTACGGGCAGTAGTTCCTTCTCAAACCATGGGTTTCGACTAAGCCAAATGTTGTTTCGCGGACTCGGATGCGGGAGCGGAATGACCTTGGGCCAATAGTTTTTCCATGCCCGAACAGTTTCGGTTAGTGAGGATGGTTTCCTGCCTAGGTGATACCCCTGCGCATATTGCCCGACAACCAGTGTCACCTCAAGATGGCTCATGTGACCGAGAAGCTGATCGCGCCAAGCCGGTGCGCATTCTGGTCGTGGCGGAAGATCACCGGATTTCCCCGTGCCTGGAAAACAAAAGCCCATGGGTAGAATGGTGATCTGCTTGGCGTCGTAAAATACGTCGCGTGTCACCCCCATCCACTCACGCAAACGATCTCCGCTGGCATCATCGAAAGGTACGCCGGACTTATGAACTTTTCTTCCGGGTGCTTGGCCTGCTATCAAGACTCGAGCTTGGGGGTGTATCTGCAGTACGGGACGAACCCCGTGGGGTAGATGTGCCGCGCATATCGTACAGGCGCGAACCTCGTCTAGCAGGGATGTGAATGAAGTCATGGGGCTACGCTCTTCGTCATCGGTTATTCATGCATCTCCGTGAATTGGTCAAGGACCAGACGCATTTCGTAAACGGTTAAGGGGCCGACGTGTCGATACAACTCACTTCCTTGTGCATTTAATACAACAAGCGTGGGCACTGCTGAAATCGAGAACGCGGTTGCAGTGACGGCATCCTTTTCTATGTCAACTTTGAGATATTTGTATTTCGTTAGCGCTGCAGAGACCCCATTGTCTATAAGCGTTGTGCGTTCCATTATCTTGCAGGCGCCACACCAGCGCGCGCCAAAATAGATCAGCAGTGGCGTCTTGCCATCCTGCAGTGAAAGCACCGCTTCAGGTAGGTCGAGTTCACTCAAAGGGCTTGAGTTGGTTAGGTTGCTTTGCAAGATGCTTGGGTCGTAACCTAATGCCTCAATCGAGGTGAACATGTGCTCAATAGTTAGGGCTGACTCATCATAGGACACTGTGAACGCGTCGTTCACAGTGTCTACTTTCACAGAACTGATGCCTTGCAACTCTGACAGAGCTGCTTCAACCGCATTGGGTCAGCTCATTCAAGTGATACCGGTTTTGCTTTTCATCATTCCAGAAACCCCTATGGTCACCCGCTTCATGGTTTCGTCCACTGACTTGGCAAGAGCGGGGAGTAGGAGGAGCACACTAATGAGAAATACGCTGATGCTATTCATACCCAGATGATACTCCTTTGGTGACGAAGTGCATAATGCCTGTATCACGCCAAGTGACCTGGGTATTATGGATGTCCTACGTTGTATTGATGACTCGGTGTCCGTATCTACGACCATCTTGATTAACTCAGCTGAAAAGCTATAGGCATCCCCTGGCCATCTGGCTGACAAATAGTTTCTGTCTCTTACGAAAAAACCTCGTTCTAATTTGCTGCTATCGTCTCTAAAAAGCGGCGGTGGGCCCTCTATAAAGTTATCTCGAACAGGTAGAGAGGACCTAACTTCATCTTCAACGGTTATTTCAGGGTATGTCAGGTAATAATCATTTAACCATAATCGAGTTAAGCTATAGGCTAATAAGTCTTGGGATCTCAACAGTGCGGTGGTTTTGTAATCGTGGATAACAGACCTTTCTGATGTTGGACTAACGCTTCTTGCTACGAATACCACACCATGACAGATAGCCCCAACAGGCTTGTTGGCAGCAAAGAAATTAACCACACGATTATGTGATACTGTCGATTCTAAATGCTTTCTAACACCTTTCTCATGTCGGCCTGGGAGCAATAGTACGTCGAAGTGCTGCTCGCAAATGTCAGTATACTTAAGGGGCTCACTAAATGCCTGGCTTGATTGCATTTCTACACATGCGTCCACTGCATCTTGTCGTGCTTGTAAAATAGGTTTCCAAATACCCAAGCCTGTGCCTTACAGCATTCTGATATTCGGTGTAGCGTTTGTGCCGGTCGGCGCCGCGAAAACCACTTCAATCCCCGCTGCAGATAACAGCTTCTAAGGAATGGCCACTTCGTTGGGTCAAAGCCATAAGAGGGAAGTGGTACTAATCCTTTTTTCATGCATGTCATTGAAGACCCCACTCATGCGATGTTAGGGCGCAACCACAAATGCCGAGATACCGGCGAGGGCCTTGGCTATATTGGCTGTAACGGCGCAATCGGGTACTTGGTGCCGTGTTGCTAGATAGCTTGGGTCGTTATAGCCAAGCCAGACCTGCGATGATGCGTCTTCCCACACGAGTGCCTTCAGGGGTAGGTCAATGCCTGCTGACTGCGCGCACTCCATGAATGGCGTGCCACCTTGTGGGTTGCCAAAGATCAGGACCACAGTAGGGCGAAGTGACGTGCCAATCTTGGCCGCGCCTGCTGCATGGTCGATTCTTGCAAAGACCGTGAGGCCGCGCGCTTTGACCGTGTCTTCCAGCCGATCCATTGTTGCCATTGCGCCGTGCGGGCTCTTCAGGGAAATGAGTCCTTGCGCTGCATGAGTGACGACGGCGGCCCCAAGCAGGGCGATTGTGATGAGCGAGCGGAGCATTGACATGAGTTGCTTCCTTGGGATGAATTTACAGACAGATGTAAGTGTTAACGATTTCAATATACAGCTGAACTAAAGTTCCAGCTACCTATGTGTTCGGGGTGGTGAGCGTTACTAGTGATGCCCTAACGGATGACAATGTCATATCAGATGCGCTGGCGATTGGTTTGCTCGGCACGTTCGAAGGAATGCTCCGGATCGTTATTCCTGCAGGTAAAAGTTTGGATGATTATCGTACGCTGGTTTTGCATCGGGAAGCTTAACTTAAGCGATGGGGCGTAAGTTCATTACGTTTTATCAGCCGGCAGGCCGACGAAAATACCCTATCCCAGAGCCGATAACATATGATAGTAGGCCTGCACCGATGCCGGTGACGATTGCCTCTGTCGCGACTGCCCCGAACATACCCGGATGAACATAGAAGTCGACAACAGTGGTCGCCAGGCCAAGTATCATCGCCACTAACCAGCGTTTCTCGGTGTTTGAGATAAACAGTGCTGCAGCCGTGCACGCCCCTGCAATGACGCCGGTCTGTGAGGCCACGAGTAAGTGGCCGAGGGTCATGGTCAGCAGATTTCCCTGTACCATCGTCATCAGGCAAGCTGCAGTAGACTCCGCAACATACTCGATAATAGGCACGATTTTATCTTTCATGGTCGCTCGCTTCAGATGTGTTTATGCCGGGACCAGGCCCGAATAATCGAATCTGCCAGCAGGTCGATATCGGTGGTACGAGTCATTAAAGATATGACAGAGATGCGTAAGATGGTGTGACCACGCCAGTGGGCGCCGAGCACAAAGTGGCTGTTTTCGGCTTTAAGACTATCGAGCACCGCCTCGGTCAGCGTGTCGTCGGGGCCGTTATGACCGAATGCCACGGCGACCTGATTGAGCACCACATCGTTGAGTACATGGATGCCAGCCTCTTGATTCAACCTGTTGGCAAGATGCTGTGCGTTGTGGCAATGGCCGAGGATCATGTCGCGCACGCCTTGGCGACCGAGCGCTTGTAGTGTCGCCCATACGGCAAAACCCCTGGCGCGACGTGAGAGCTCTGGAACATAGGCTGAAGGATTTTTGCCGTCGTCAGGGCTCGATGTTAGGTAGCTGGCGGTGACGCTCATCACTGCCTTGTGCGCTGCTGCGTCTCTGACAATGCTGAAACCCGAATCATAGGG
>JBLHRT010000040.1:0-13675 GCA_047626255.1 Candidatus Azotimanducaceae bacterium | reverse complement strand
TACACCGTTACACCGTTACACCGTTACACCGTTACACCGTTACACCGTTACACCGTTACACCGTTACACCGTTACACCGTTACACCGTTACACCGTTACTCCGTTACTCCGTTACACCGTTACTCCGTTACTCCGTTACACCGCTACACCGCTACACCGCTACACCGTTACATGGATCCACCGTTCTATTGTATGAAGGGTATTCTGTCGGCTGTTCTGCACGTTTCGGTAGGTTGTTAGCTTTTTTAGACACAATATCCACCATACTTATAGCTACTACGACTAATGAGCATTATGGAGAAGGGATATGAGGAACAAGGTCAGCCAAGGATGGGGGGCACTGGCAAAAGTTGGTTTGGCGGTTATTGTATTTTTGGGTGCCGCGCAGGCGGTGCAGGCGGCTGACAAGGGTACTGCCGCGAATACGCAGATGACTAACACGGCCAGCGTTACTTATTACAGCGGTCAAGATGTGCTTTTAGTTAGCCAACTCAATGCTGACTCAAATTTAGTGTCGATCACGATCAATCTGGTAGAGGCAGCGCCTGCTTTTGCATATAAAGATGCTACGACGACCGCCGGTGGCCTTAGTCTCGTCGACATTACCGAGCTAACACTCCTACAAACGGTCTTCCTGAATTATACGATTACCAGCCAGACAAATGGTCCGGACCAGTATTCGTTAATCTATGATGCTGAATCGGACGTTGATATCGATGTCTATGCGACGACTTTACCCGACGTAGACTTAGGAGCAAGTTCTGTCGCGACGGCCGGATCGCTCGATGCTACTTGCGTGGGTGCACCAAGTGCAGGAGCTAACTGCACTATTGAGGTGCCCAACGATGGTGGGCAGGCGTTTGCGGTTGGCGTTAATGGCTTTGAACTTGATGATACGCTGGTGTTCGAAAGTGGCGAGGTTTGTACTGTTGTATCAGCGACAGATGGTCCTCAGCTCACCTCGGATGTCGGTGAAACCTTGTCATCGATTGTTGTTAAGGATTGTAGCGCCACGGCTACAATTGTCGCGGGCACGAGTATTTACGAGCGTGCCGTGGTTTCTATTGAAGTTTTAGTCACCTCTTTAGACGGTGCAGATCCTTTCGGAACGCTCACTATCGATGTCGATGCAGAGCCTACTGGCACAACCGGACTTGAGTCAGGCCCTCTTGGTCCGCAGGATCTGATTGTGTATCTCATTGAGTTGCAAATTCATAAGTTCGTTCGTGAAACTACAACGACTCCTGCCTGTGCGCTGACTGCACTGTCTTGTTTAACCATCGGGGGCAATACCTATTCAAAAGTGAATGTTAGTGCCGACCCATTCGAGTCGCTGGAATATGCCATTTTGGCCTTCAACCGGGGTGGTCCAGTCGCCGACGTCATTGTCACGGATGCGATCATTAATTTCACCGCGCTGACGAGTGACATCGATTTGATTCCATTGGGAACCGCGGTCAACAACGCTGCCGGCAGTTGTCTTATTGTCGGGACGGCAGGGGCGACTTCAGGTACTTGCACGGTCTCCGGTATTATTGCCACGAATGTGGACGCTGCAGCCACCGCTTCATTCTCCGGAACAGGGCCAGGCGACATCATCACCGTCAGTGCAGGTCATGCTACAGGGGCAGCTACCGCTGAGCCTAATGCGACAGGCGGCAAATTAGGCGTCGGCGAGGTGTCGGTAGTGCTGTTCACGGTTTTGATAGATTAAGCATTAAGGTTTTCTGCCAGGCTGCTTAGTCTGGCCTATACGTTCTGGCAAGTGCCTCGTCGGGTTTGCCAGCGCATTGAAAATTGGCCGGTGGCATCGATGAAGAGTAGAAGCGATGAATATTAAAAATATAGTGGCCGTGGTTCTGACCGTCAGTCTATGGTTGGTGGCAAGTGCAGCACACGCCCAAACCCCAGGTAATACAAGCCTAGTGAACAAGGCAACGTTGACCTACGCGGGAAACACTGACGGTATTTTTGCAGAAGTGACCGTGACCGTCGAGGTCGTAGGGTCACCTGCGACGTTGTTGGATCTGGGTGATATCTTTCGGTCAGAGAATCAAAGCCTGGCACGTGAATATACCATCACTGCGACGAACAATGGCCCAGATACCTACACGATCGGGGCGACGGGTGCTGGTGATGCCAATACAGAAAATAACACCGCGCTGTTCACCTTTAACAGTAAAGTTGATGGCACTGGTGATGTGCTGACGAATAATGTTGTTCTAGGTGCATCGGCGCTGGCTGTCGATGCTACGGTTGGTGCGCTTACGATAGTCATACCCTCCGATGGCGACGCTACTGGTGGTGTCCTTGGTGCGGGTTCGGTAAACGGGCTCGAAACAGGCGATACCGTCGTTATTGGCGCTGATACTTATGTCTTGGGAACGGTGACTGACACGGGCACGGGGAATATTACGATTGCCTTGACGCAGGTGGGCACCGCTACCGGGTTAACAGGTGCGGTAGTTGCTGGTGTTAGTGTCTTTGAAGTCAAAAGTGTTTTTATCCTGAACGCAGATGTTGGTGACAGGGTAGATCCGTTGGTCACTGCGGTTGTTACTGTAACAACGACCTTAGATGGCGTCTTGTCTACCCCAACTACACCCGATACGTTTTTGATAACTATCGTACGCGTAACGATTAATAAGTATGTTCGAAACGTCACCGCATCTGGCGGTTGTACAGGAACCTGCACGGCTGTGACTTCTTCGGGCGTTGACTATTTCGCAGCAGGCACTCCGGACGCTGTCGTCAAGGCTAATTCAGGCGATACATTGCAGTATTTGGTGCGAGTTAACGTGCCGAATGAAGATGGCGCGAATTTAACGGTTGCCAATATTGCAGATATTTTACCGCCCTTTACTGAGTACGTTGGCGCTTCAACCTTGCTTAATGATGTGACTGTTGCGAGTGATCCCGTAGGAACGCCTGGCACATTTCCTTTGGCGGGTGCAGGATTGCCTATCGATGATGATCTAGCGCGAACCGCTGGGGCTGTAGCTTCGGGTAATGTCGCTAAGAACGCAGAGGTCGATATCGTCTACCAAGTTAAATTGTTGTAAAGATGATTCGATGGAAACTCAACATGGCGCAGGCATCGGTATAATACGGTTGCGGGAGCTTTCCATTGCTCCCGCACGTGTTATATCTTCTCTTGCCATGAAATCCAAAGCCACCATGAGCCTGCTTGTGGTGGCTTTTTTTTTTCTTATGGCATCACCAGGTATCGATGCGGCGAGTAATGGTGATATCTATACGAACCGGGTGCATTTGACTTATAGCGGGACCGAGCAAGGATTGCTGGCCACCAGCGATGTCGAGTATTTTAATCCGGTATTGGTGGGAGTAGGCGGGCCGCCGACCGCAGTGCGTCTGGCCTGTGAAATCGAGCCGGATTGTAGCAATTTGGTAATAGAAAATGTGATCGGTCAGGTGCTGGGTAGCCTCAGTGCCATCGATAGTGACCAGCCAATAGGTCATGTTTTTACTGTATTGGACGATATCCGCTTTGAGGTAGTCGACGGTAAGCTCAAGCTCAAAGACGGTGAGTTTATCGATTACGAGACGGAACCGAGCCTTGTCGTCACCGTGCGCGCGGTAGACAACGACGGCAATTCGTTTGACCAGGCGTTGGATATTACTGTCCGGGACGTCAATGAAGCGCCGACTCCTGATTCTCCTGACTCTGGGCTACTGTCGTCGGTGATTGCATTCTTGGCGCCAGATGTGAATGGTAATGGCGTGGATATCGCCCCGGCCGCTTGCGCGCCGTCTCCCAGTTTCGGTGTGATCATAAGTAACCCTCGTGCCCAAACTATTAACTTGGCCGGCGTCGACCCGTCCGGTACACAGGCGCTGAATTTCGCCGAAGCCTATGCGATTGGTGATCCGCTGATTGTTTCTGTCGGTGATGCGGATCAAAATTTTGATCCGTTAGTGCGAGAATCAATTTCTGTCAGAGTATTAGCCAACGCCTCGGGCGATGCGGAGACTGTGATATTGGTCGAGTCGGGCGCCAATACCGGCGTGTTCGTTGGTTACGTGTTCACGACTTCCCAGATAAGTGTCAATGACGATTGCATCTTGCGTGTCACGTCTGGCGATAGCGTTAGCGCGGTGTATACCGACCCCACCGATGGCACCGATGTTAAGACGACGCTGGCAGACATATCGCCGATTGGTCTGGTCTTCAACGATACGACCGGGGAGCGCATCTACGGTGTGATTGTGTCTCTGATTGATGCCAACACCAACCTGCCCGCAGAGGTGCGTGGTGACGGGCCCGCGTTCGCGCGCTACCCATCGTCGCTGATCAGCGGCGAGACGGCCCAAGACGGAGCCGGCGCCACCTACGTACATGAGCAGGGCGAATACCGCTTTCCATCCCTACCGGCGGGTGACTATCGTATAGAAATATTCAACACTCTTGGCTGGGAGCTGTCGGATAAACCGGATGCACAATTGCGCAGTGTGGGTGCATCAATCGCGCGGGAAGTGGTGGCCGATACAGGCTTTATTCTTAGCGCCCGTTCCCGTGGACAGAGCTTTCACGTTGCCCAGGGTTCCTTGCCGCGCATTGATATCCCTGTGCAGCTAAAATCCCGCAATGTGCCACCCGAGGCACTTACGCCATCGGTCATTGAGTTTCTGCAGTACAGTGCTAATGCGGATATTGGCGCGACCATTAATGTGGGGGCTACCGAGTGTGTTGGTGGTACATCACCGCAGGTGGCAGAGCTCAAAAATGTCTCCGTGCCGGTGCCTGGATTGGTAAATTTGGTCGTCACACGCACGATCAAAGCGGGCCAGCCGGTCTTTATTCGTGTCACTGACTTGGACCAGAACAGTGACGCTATGGTTCGCGAGCAGATAACCGTGCAACTGGACGTAGGCAGCAGTGGTGATCGTGAGTACTTGAAGCTGATGGAAACCGGCGTTGATACGGGGATCTTTGTCGGCTACGTCCAGTCCGCCGAAAACGAGTCTGTGACGGGTAGTTGTATGCTTGGTGTGGTCAAGAACGAGTCAATCGTTAGCCGCTACACTGACGCCTTTGATAACACTGATGTCGCTGATTCGATGGTGTTGGTAGACCCCTTCGGCAAAGTTTTCAGCACCGTTGATGGTCACCTTATTAATGGTGTTAGTGTCACATTGGTGAATGCACGTACCGGATTGGCGGCTAAGGTGTTTGGTGATGGACCAAATTTCGCCGTCTATCCCAGTACCGTGGTGACGGGTGTCGTGGTGACTGATGCCGCCGGTCAGGTGTACGAGGCGCCAACGGGTGAGTATCGCTTCCCGTTTGTTGAGGCCGGGGACTATCAACTGGTGCTCGATGATTTACCTACGGGCAGTATTTTTCCGACGAGCCTTGAGAATGAGCTGATTGTTGACTTAAGCGGGGGGCCGTTCGAAATCGTTACAGGCTCCAGAGGTGAGGTGTTCCCGGTGCCAGTGGGACCTGCGCTACATGTTGACTTGCCCGTTGACGAGCCTTCAGGTGAGATGTTCGTCAGTAAACAAGCGAGTAAGGCGACCGTCGCCGTGGGCGACTTTTTGCAGTACCGCCTGAGTATTACCAATACAGCCGGAACCCAACTCAACGAAACTTACGTGCTTGATTACCTGCCGGCTGGTTTTCGTTATCAGCAAGGTTCATTGCGAATCAATGATGTCAAGGTGGCCGATCCAGCGATGGCAGTTGATGCGCGTTCGTTAAAAATTGATTTGCCCACTGTTTCAGGTGACGCAGTGATGATCAGTTATGTCACAGAAGTCACTGCTGGGGCCAATGCTGGGCCAGCGGTCAACGAGGCGAGAGTAGTGGGTGAGCTGGTCGCGACGACCAACGTTGCAACGGCGCGGGTTATGGTGACGAACGACCTGTATCGTGACAAGGCAATTTTATTAGGTCAGGTTAGCCTAGCGCAATGTGAGTCGGAGGAAATCAAGTCAGCTAATGCCACGCCAGCTGGGCGCAAGTCGAACCGTGCAGGCAGTCAAGCGGGTGGCCTCCAAGGCATTGCCGGAGTGCGTCTGTTTCTCGAAGATGGCAGTTATGTCATCACAGACGACAAGGGGTTCTGGCATATAGAGGGAGTCGAACCCGGCGTACATGTGGTGCAGCTGGACGTTGATTCGTTAGGTGAGCGTTACGAGGCCAGCCCGTGTAATACGAACACGCGTTTTGCCGGCGCCACATATTCGCAATTTGTCGATGTTAAAGCCGGTACTTTGTGGCGTGCCGATTTCAAAATTCAGGAAAAAGCCCCGCCAGAGTCTATCGTATCGCTGGCCCAAACGATCAAAGTTGACGAGGAGGGTTTGTGGGTATCGCTCGAGGCGAGCAATGAAGGTCGCGTAGTGATCAATGATGTCAGTGCCATATATGCTGTACCCAAGGGGTGGATGATTGTGCCAGGTTCTGGCGTTTTAGATGGGGTGCCCCTGAGCCCATCATCTTCGATTGTCGGTACTATCTGGGCGCTGGGTACGATCAAAACTCGCACAGAACTTCGTTTTTCCTTAGCGCCAAAGTATGGCCGAGAAATTGCCGCGCCGACGCTCAATATTGGCAATCAGATTGCGGTGTTTAGGCCCCGATTCAAGAGCCGCAGCACCGTCTTGAGCCCTGATGAGTTGCGTGATCTGGACGATTTGATCGCCAGCTGGCAGGGCAGGCAATGGGCAGAGATCACTGTCGTTGGGCATACTGACAATGTGCCTGTGGCGTCGCGCAATCGTGGCCAGTTCGCCGACAACAATGTTCTGTCACTTGCTCGGGCTCAAGTTGTGGCGCAGTACATGCGAGGTAAGGTCGCAGCAGATGTCATTACAGTGGTCGGTGCTGCCGACCGTTATCCGATCGCATCAAATACTTCGGCTGCTGGTCGTGCACAGAACCGACGGGTCGAATTCCTACTTGATGATGCTGAAATATCCGCAAGTGCGAGAAAATTTGTTGCTAATGCCGAGATACTCAATGGCGAGAGCAAAGTTCGGCTGGCATTCCGCTCGGCAGGAAGCCGCAGAGGCAAGACAGCGCAGAATGTATTGCCTCTCAATCGTATAGTTAGTGGATTTGATACCCTCAATGCCACCGTCACAGGACAGGCGATTGGTAGCTGGGATGTACTTGAGCAGGATCTGATCATGCCCCTCGCTGCGCGTGATCCAGCCACGCAGGGATTGATCTCAGTCGTCGAAGGTACACGTCTGGCGAATCGATCGAATGGCGTGAGCTTCGACATGGATAGTCGTCTGACGCCGAAACTGGCGGTCGACGGAGTTGAGGTTGCCAGCGATCGCATTGGTTTGCGGATGAGTGATGAGTCGACCGGAAAGACGTTGTATAAATATATCGGAGTCAATTTCGGTGAACCAGGTAAGCATCAGCTATTGCTGCAGGGGATCGACGGTTTTGGTATGACTCGTTACGAGGAAACAGCAAATGTCGTACGTGTCGGTCATGTATTTAGCATCCGCGTTAAGGACTCGTCAGGCAATATTGCCGATGGCACCACGCCTATTCGAGTCCAGTTGGAACTCCGCGACAAGGACGGCGAACTGATCCCGGGCCAGTCACGATTGGACTTAAGCAGTGATTCATTACAACGCTTCAACCTAAACCAAAACTTGGCTGAACTGACGAAAATCGAGCGTGGCAGTTACGTCAATGTGTCTGCAGACGGGGTAGTGATGTTTAACCCGGTGAGTCGTGGTGGGAGTTACCGGGTGAAGCTAACCCACAGTGAGGCTGTTGAAGAATTCGATATCTTCGTTGAGCCGGAAAAACGCGACTGGATCATGGTGGGTGTTGCCGAAGGGTCCGTCGCGTTTAAAACGATCAGCGGTAATATGCAAGCACTGGAGGCCGCCGGTCTGGATGATGAACGTGATGCTGATGGCCGCGTTGCTTTTTATGCCAAGGGACAGGTCAGAGGTGACTATGTGTTGACCTTGGCGTATGACACAGCCAAGGACAGTGACCCGCTACAACAGACCATTGATCCCAGCGCCTATTACACCTTATACGGTGATAGGAGTTCGGTACAATTTGATGCTGCGAGCCAGAAAAAGCTCTACCTCAAACTCGAGAGAAAGCAGTTTTATGGGTTGTTCGGTGACTTTAGTGCTGGTCTCACAAGTACAGAGTTGTCGGCCTATTCGCGTAGTTTTAATGGTTTTAAGAGTGAGTATAAAGGCAAGGTGTTTGAGTACAATGCATTCGCGGCTGAGACGAACCAGGCTTTCATCAAGGACGAGATTCGCGGTGATGGTACATCAGGCATCTATAGATTGAGAAGCCGAGAATTGCTGATTAACTCAGAGAAGATTCGTATTGAGACGCGAGATCGGTTTCGGTCGGAACAGATTATCGACAATCGCATCATGACCCGCTTTGTGGATTACAACATTGACTATGAGGCTGGCACGTTATTCTTTAAGGAGCCGATATTTAGTCAAGATGTGGCCTTTAACCCAACATTTATCATTGCCGATTATGAGGTCTCCGGTAACGGCAGCAATCAACTCAATGCCGGCGGTCGGTTGGCTTACAAGCCGATCGAGGATGTTGAAGTAGGTATTACGCTGGTCACCGAAGGGGTTAAGGGTCGAGAGAATCAGTTGATTGGCACCGATGTTGAATATCGGATAAACGATACGACTGAGGTGAGTGCTGAGATCGCAACGACCAGCAGTCAACTCGACGGGGTCAAGACACTTGGTGCCGCGTATATCGCCGAGATTACTCACCGCAGTGACCAACTTGATGCGACAGCTTATGTGCGCGAGCAGCAAGGTGGTTTTGGATTGGGTCAGCAGAATAGCAGCGAGTCGGGCACGCGTAAGCTAGGCGTTGAGGCAACTTATGAATTGTCTGAGACTATTGGGATGCAAGGGGACGTATATCGACAAACGAAGCTCGATACGGGCGCCAATCAGGATGTCGCGGCAACCACGATGAACTACCAGGGTGATGATTACACGGTAACGACGGGATTGCGGACGGCGACGAGTGATGCGGGTGAGAAACGCAATGTTTCCAATCAGTTATTGCTGGGAGCAACCTATGATCTTTTAGATGGCAGGGCTCAGCTATCTGCCAATGCAGATACGCCATTAGGTGAGCAGGGCGGTGTGGGTAATTTTCCGCGGCGTCTGCGCGTAGGTCTTGACTACAAACTGACAGAAGCGGTGACGCTTAAAGCCCAGCAGGAATTTTCCTGGGGCGAAGACCAAGATACTCAGGGCACGCGCATAGGTCTGTCGGCCTCGTTGTGGCAGGGTGGCGATCTGGTCACCAGCGTGCAGGCTGATGACGAGGAGAACTCACAGCGTCTGGCCGCGGTGGCAGGCCTCAAACAGCGCTGGGAAATGAACGATAACTGGAGCTTCGACTTCGGTGTTGACCGGTCACAGACGATCAAAGATGAGCAGCGTGCGGTACCAGATCTGCAGGTCACCGCTGTCTATAACAGTCCGTCAGATAATGACTTCACTGCCGTGACATTTGGTTCTAAGTTTCGCAAGGGTGCCTGGGACTGGGCTACGCGAGTTGAATATCGCGCTGGGGAGGATGGCGACAAGATGAACTTCGTCAGTGATGTGATCCATAACCTTGATGATGGCCAGCAATTACTCGCCAAGATGAAAATCCAGAACGTCATGGGGCAAGATAGCGATACCATGAATTCAGCGGTACAACTGGGTTATGCCTATCGACCAGAAGACAGTCGCTGGAGTTTGTTCAACCGTCTGGACTTGGCTCACAATACCTCCAATAGCAACGGCTTTGGTCTGCGCACCGACAAGGTCGTTAACAATATGAACGCCAATTACCTGTTGGGCAATGATACCCAAATTGCCCTGCAATATGGCCTGAAGTACGTGGTCGACAATTTTGATTCAGACCAGTACAGCGGCTTCACCGACCTGTATGGTGTAGAGCTGCGTCATGATTTGGGAGATAGCTGGGACGTAGGTTTTCAGGGCGGGCGCTACAGCAGTGCCAATTCGAAGGTGGCAGATTATAGTTATGGCTTATCGTTCGGCTATACCGTCACACGCAACGTGTGGCTGTCGATGGGCTATAACTTCGATGGTTTTCAGGATAATGACTTTAGTGAAAACGAGTACACTTCTGAAGGTGTGTTTCTGAAGTACAGGTTCAAGTTTGATCAGTACTCGGCCCGTGACCTCAAGGCGCGGTTCTGGGATTAGTGTGTTAACTCCAGCAATGTCACCCTCTCGCTGCCCTCAAGCATGGGGGTGATTTCCGAGATCACTTGCCGGCGTTCATCCGAGAAGTACCAGTGATCCCAGTCTTCCCTTGACTGCCACTTCGACATCACAATGCGCCGGCGTGGATTTTGTGGGTCTTTCAATGACTCGCCGGACAGGCATCCAGGTGCCTTGATCACACTGCTCACTGTGCGCTTGATGGTAGAGTCGTAATAGTCCTCCAGACCGGGAGCGACATTGCGTTCGATAAGTACCCTGATCATAACCGCACCAAAAACAAATGTAATTTCAGCGGGCATTATACGTTGACAAGATGCGTTGACAAGGCCTTGATCGAAACACCCGGATGCCGTGTGGGCCAAAAATTTGCTCAGATGAGTACTGTGCCGTAGCGGATTTCCGGCGCCTTTTCGTGTATAACGTCGTCTATGACTATTCATGCTGATATCGATGTCGATACGTCCGGCCTACGCTGCCCCGAGCCGTTGATGGTGGTGCGCAACAAGATTAGGGACATGGCCACGGGCGAGGTCATCAAGGTGGTCGCCACTGACCCGTCCACGTCCTGGGATTTCCCGAAATACTGTCAGTTCCTGAACCACGACATGGTGCATCAAGAGACGACCGAGTCGCTGTACATCTATTGGATCAAGAAGGGTTGAGCCGCTGATGGATGCTTCTGCCATTCACTATTTTGCCTACGGCAGTAATATGAACCCGGCGCGGGTGCGGCAGCGGCAAATGGTCTTTGACGCGCATATGCCCGCCCAGTTATCAGGCTACGCCTTGGCCTTTAACAAACGCTCGCATCAATATCCAGGCGCCGCGTCAGCTAATGTTGTGACGGCTGGCGTTATGAGTTTGGTGGAGGGCGTTGTGTATCGACTTAAACACGTCGACCAGATTCAGATGATGGACCCTTTTGAGGGTTATCCGCGGCTGTATAGGCGTTTCGAATTGCCGGTGCAGACGTTGAGCGGCCCCGTGATGGCCTGGACCTATATCGCCAATGCCGAGCATGTGGTTGAGGGGCTTAAGCCCGCCCGCTGGTATCTGCAACATCTGCTGGCGGGTAGGGAGCACTTGTCGGCGGACTATTACGCGCGTCTTGCTGGGGTTGTCTGTCTTGCGGACAGCGATGATGAGCCTGCGAGGTGAGCACGGCGCTGCGAATCAGTCAGATCTTCAATGATCAATTTAAGGCAAGCCATCAGACAGTGCTGGTAGGGCAGGGGGATGAGCCTGTCTATTGGCCGGCGACAGCTGTGTCGCCTTGGCACCGAGTGGTGTTTCGTGCAGATTATGGTGCCAGTGCTCTGCATGAAGCGGCACACTGGTGTCTAGCAGGACGTCAGCGTCGTGCCCAGGAAGATTATGGCTACTGGTATGAAGCCGCACGTGATGCTGACCAGCAGGTTGCCTTTGAGTTGGTGGAGGTCCGGCCTCAGGCGCTGGAGTGGATCTTTACTCAGGCCGCTGGACTGGCATTTCGGGTCAGTTGCGATAACTTCGATGAGGCGTGTCTTGACCGCCGACGTTTTCAACGTCAGGTGCAGGCTGAGGCACAGGTATTCGTGTCTCAGGGCTTGCCCGCCCGCGCCGCGCGTTTTGCTCAGGGGTTGGCGCGAGAGATGCCCGCGGGAGCCGCAAGCTTTGCTACACTGGCTACTTACGATCAAATTCCGGAGTAAGAGTGACCTTCCCAGCAGGCTACGACACTGACAAGGGCCAAGACCCTGCCGAGGATCATATTGGTCCTTGCTACTATCGGCTGCTCGATGGTGAAGCGGATGCAGCCTCGTGACTAACGCCCTGCATCTGGTGGATGCCTCGATCTATGTGTTTCGCGCGTACTTCTCCTTACCTGTCAGCATCACTGACCGGCAAAGCGAGGTGGTTAACGCGGTGCATGGCTACACGGGATTTATACTCGACCTGTTAGCGCACCAGCCCGCCTTCGTTGCCTGCGCCTTTGATGAAAGCCTCAATACGTGCTTTCGTAACGCGCTGTACCCGGCTTACAAGGCCAACCGTGAGGCGCCCGATGAGAATTTGATGTACCAGTTTCAGCAATGCCAGCGGGTCACCCAACTGCTGGGCTTGCGCGGCTATGCCATGGCCGAGTACGAGGCCGATGACATTATCGGCAGCTTGGCCCTGGCCTGGCGCCAGATGGCGCCGGCTGATGCTAGCAAGGTGGTGATTCTGAGTCGTGACAAGGACCTGGGGCAACTGCTGCAGGTTGACGATGAATTATGGGACTTTGCCGCAAATCTGCGGGCAGGGCCGGCAGGGGTGTTGGCGAAGTTTGGTGTCAGTGTTGAACAGTTGCCAGACTTTCTTGCCCTGGCGGGTGACAGTGTCGACAATATTCCCGGTGCGCCGGGTATTGGTGCCAAGACGGCGGCGGTGCTTTTGCAGCAATATCAGTCGCTATCGGAATTGCTATCGCGCACTGACGAGGTGGCGGTGTCGAGCATACGTGGTGCGAAGAAAATTGCTCAGACGTTGAAGGACCACCATCAGCAGTTATTGCTATATCGTCAGCTGACTGAGATTAAGTGTGATATCCCCATGGTGTTGCAGCGCGATGACCTGCGGCCCTGGCAGGCTGATCATGGAGCTCTTGAGAGCTTCGCTGATGATATGCGCTTTGGTCAACGATTGCGGGCGCGTCTGGCTGCGCTGTAGGTGAGCGCTAGAGCGTATCGTACAAGATATGTCGCACGACCTTATTGACTGCCAGTGACGAGCCGCTGCGTAGTGCCATGCGCATCTGGTTGATGACCAGTTTACGTTCTTCGATCACTGACGGGCTCAAATTCTGAGTCGGTGTCAGGCGCACCACCTTGGCATCGTCAACGACGCTGGGTTCTGCATAAATGGGTTCACTTATCGCGCTTAATTTCAAAAATGCCTTATGAGTAAGGCAGGCTTGATCTACGCCGTCCTGATGAATAGTATCTGCGTAACGAATATAACCTTCCTCTTCCAGCCACAGTAAGGCAAAGAAGCCGGAGGTATAGCGTGGGCTGTGTAGTCCATACTCGTCTGGCTCGTCGATACCCGCGACTTCGTCTACATATAGAGCGAACTTGGTGGGGAAGTTTGCATACAGTATGCTTAGTGCTACAGCGATGTGCCGGTAGAAATTTTCAATGTTGATGTCAGCCATGGCGCTAGTATAACGATGTAATTGATGGTTGTGCACTGGCCTGTAAACATGCGCGCACTTTGGCGCATGACAAATGGATGTTTTACCGACGTAAAGCGTGAGGAAAACCCGCAGATGGCGAAGGTCAGCAAGACCATTGAGCAATGGCAGGAACAACTGACGCCGGAGCAATTCGACGTCACGCGCAACAAGGCCACCGAGAAGGCCTTCAGCGGTGAGTACTGGGACTCTAAGGTGCCAGGGGTCTACGCG
>JBLHRT010000039.1:0-13925 GCA_047626255.1 Candidatus Azotimanducaceae bacterium | reverse complement strand
AAAGTCCCTGGCTGACGGTCGGAGCGATTTCTAGCAAGACTGTTGCGGGATCTCCGGCGGGCGTTATTTTGAACGTGCCAACACCGCTAAGGTCCGTGATCTTGTAGTCATTCACCACGCCAAAAGCGGGATTGGCGAGGAATAGCTCGTCATTCAGGTAAACATCAATGGGTCCCTGGTCGGGGATGGTGTTCACAACTCTTACTGCGGTGGGGGTGTTCTCCAGTGCAAAAGACAATGTACCTTGCGGGCTAATGCTGTTCACTTTGACGGTTTGACCGCCAGGACCAAAGTAGTCCATCAGTACCAGTAGCGGCCGAGCATTGGCGGGAAAGTCAAAGAGACCTGAGCGCCACAGTATATTTGCATCAGCTGGGGCTGCGCCGGCCGCGGGCAATGTCGACACAGCAAATAATTCATAACCAGTGCCTAGAGCGGGGTTCAAGGTCAGTGATGGCGTGAATTGGCCGAGCAAGGATGTGGTTGCGGCACCGAAATTGCCATCTTTAACCAATATGAAGCCTACTTCTGCCGGATAGTTATTGGCGGCATGCACAATGGTGAGTTCAACGAAGTCATCGGTATTAGTCGTCAGTGGCGCATTGAGAATATCGATCACGACGGGGCTGTCGAGAGTGCCTGCCAGTATAAGCGATCGTTGATCGTTGATGCCGACGGTAAGATCACGGCTCAGCAGCGTCAGAGTTTCGCCATCGACGCTGTAGAGCACTCTGTATTCTCTCGACAAGCTAGGCAATATGGAAAAGAAGGGGGAACTGTCACTGAAATTCAGTGTGGCCTGGTTATTGCCCTGAATGAGGTTAGCCAACTGCGGCGCCTCGGGTATTGTGTTGACAACACGCAAGAAGCCAGTAGGTACGTTGATGGGCTCAATGAAGCCCTCATCGGTGCCACAGGCGGCGAGACCAAGCAGTACCGTGAGTAGTGCCACGAGTGGAAAAGCTTTTGTCGTTAAACGATGCATACGCAATCTTCGGCAACCGGGTATAAAACAAGGCGCCACAATAATGGATATTGTCCTTTGATACCAGTCGTCATACCCGCGTTCGTCACTCTGTTTGTGTCTTGAATCGAGTTTTAGCGTTGGAATATACGTCGGTAGGCAACAATGCTCGCAGCCGTGCTGACATTCAATGATTCGACATTATTGGTGAGGGGGATGCTGGCACAGGCATCACAGCGCGTCTTGATCTCGGGGCTGAGGCCATCGGTCTCATTGCCCAGGACAAAGACGTGCCGACCAGACAAGGGAATCTCCGGAATAGTATGATTGCCATCTGCGGCCAACCCTATTAGGCGAAAGCCCGCACCTCCGAGTTCATCCATACCCTGGGTGAGTTCATCGCAGTAGTAGATCGGGACCTTTAGGACTGTGCCGGCACTCGCCTTGATCACCAGAGGATCAATGCGTGCGCAACCTTTTTTGGGTAGCAGCAGACCGGCGCAGGGTGAGGCGCCGACAGACCGAATAATGAGACCAAGGTTTTGTGGGTTGGTGACGCGATCCAGCGCGATCAGATCAATCTGCTCATCCGGGTGCGCCTGCACGTGCTCCAACAGTTGGCTCAGTGGCCGATAGCCTGGGGCCTCTATATCCACGGCCACCCCCTGATCTTGGCGACCATTTCTGGAGATGCGGGCCAGTGCCTCGCGGCTGTGATAGCAGATTTCTACCTGCTGGGACTCAGCCAGCGTGATGATGTCGGCAATGATACCCGTGGCTCGATTGGTCTGTGCCAGATGCAGGCGCAGGGCACGGGTACCGGGCGTCGTCAGTGCCTCGTGCACAGGCTTGCGCCCATAGACGGTCAACAGGCTGTCAAAAAAGGATTTGCGGGCCGTGTATTCTGGTTTGTCAGTATCGGTCATATGCTTGAAAACTTGATTAGAAAGTATGATGTGATCGTGTGGTTTGAGCGTATCTGGACGTCAAATTATCGGTCGTTTTCAGCTGTCGATAGCCATTTTTGATCGCCAGAACCGTCATGGATCGCCTAGCTTGGGCTGTTGGCAGAAGTCTCACCGCGCATGTTGACACAAAAGACCGGTGAAGGTCTGCATTATCGCGCTAAAGTGATGTAGGCTAGCGCTTCATTTTCAACCGATAGCAGTGTGCCTTTTGTGAGATGGAAAAGAGGTTCGGCCTATCCAATGATATGGCTGTTGTTGCTCATGACGAGCTTGCGCCCGGGGCTGCTGGCAAAGGCATCTGTTGACGGGGCCGGTGCGATGATCTGGGAAGATCGGTGTGCCACCCCCGACAATCCGCGGCTAGCATCCCTAGTTGCAGAGGCGCGGTGTGGCAATCTGTCGGTCGCTGAGGATCCAGACCAACCCCAAGGACGGCATATTCAACTGGCGGTGATGGTACTGCCGGCGATTGCCCAGGTCGCGCTGGCTGATCCGATATTTCTGTTGGCGGGTGGCCCGGGCCAGTCAGCGATAGATAGTGGCCCAGGTGTTTTCAGCGCATTGCGTGAACTACGCCATCAGCGGGATGTGGTTTTGGTTGATCAGCGGGGCACTGGCGCCTCTAACAATCTGAGTTGTCCCAGACAGCACAAGCGCGAAGTCTTCGACAAGGCGACACGCCATCAGATTGACGAAGAGATTGAATACCTTAAAGCCTGTCTCGCAGGTCTTGACGCCGATCCAACGTTGTATACCACGGGTATTGCCATGCGAGATCTTGACCTGGTGCGCAGTGCCTTGGGGTACGAGCTGATTAATTTGTTGGGTATCTCTTATGGCACTCGTGCGGCACTGGTCTATGCTCGGCAATCTGGGGAGCATCTGCGCGCCATGATTCTTGATGGCGTTGCGCCGCCGACGATGACAATCACGGCTCAGTTCGCGGCAGATGCCGACGCGGCGTTAGATCGTTTGTTTGCCGACTGCGCCGCAGCGGCTGCCTGCCAGCAGGCGTTTCCTGACTTAACCGAACACTTTGTCGAAATTCTTGATAGGTTGACTACCGCGCCTGAGACCTTCCGCCTGCGGCACCCCCGTACAGGTCAGATGGTGACAGCGATTATTGATCGGCCATTGGTCACGCAGTTGGTTCGACAAGTGCTTTATCAGCGCACATTATCAATATTGTTGCCGCTAGCCATAGATCAAGCTTATGCGGGGGATTATCAGACGCTGATGACCCTTGGATATCAATTCTATGAAGAGAGCGACAGTATCAGTGTGGGGATGATGGCGTCGGTGTTATGTGCTGAGGATATGACACGGCCCGTGATCGATGCAGCAGACGGGCGTTATTTTGGTCAGACCAGTGACGATTTTTTGAAAGAAGTGTGTCAGTTCTGGCCCACTCAAAAAGTGTCTGATGATTACTTCGAACCTGTCAGCAGTGATATACCGACACTGTTGTTATCGGGTGAGCTTGATCCTGTGACACCGCCTAAGTACGCGGAGCAAGCCCTGCTGACGTTGGCGCAAGCTCGTCATTTGGTTGTGCCGGGTGTCGGCCACAATGCAGTATTTATAGGTTGTGTTCCTGATTTGCTTAAGCGCTTTATTACTGGGCTGACCCCTGGCGCGTTGGATGTGAGTTGCTTAGCTGATATTCGGCGGCCACCGTTTTTTACCAGCAGTGCAGGCCCTGGACAGCAGGTGACAGTCGATGATTGAAGCACAGCAGCTGGTTAAACAATTCAAGGGGGTTGACGCTGTCAAGGGAATATCCTTCAACGCTGAAGCCGGCGAAGTCACAGGTTTGCTTGGGCCTAACGGGGCTGGTAAGTCAACAACGATGCGTATGTTGTATGGGCTGCTGGCGCCCAATGCGGGTCGCGTATTGATTGACGGTATTAATATGGTCACGGATACGCGACTAGCGCGTACGAGACTAGGTGTTATGACGGATAATCATGGTCTTTATTCACGCCTGACTGCCAGAGAGCATATTCATTATTTCGGTCGCCTTCACGGCATGACTGACGATCAAGTTGAGTTTCGTGCCGATGAGTTGATTGGGCTGTTAGGGATGGCGAATATTGCCGATCGACGCACTCATGGTTTCTCCCAGGGGGAGAAGACCAAGGTGTGTATGGCGCAGTGCCTGATACACAATCCGGCCAATGTCATACTCGACGAGCCCACTAATGGTCTTGATGTCATGACGACACGCATCGTCCGTGATGTTGTGCGGGAACTTAAGACATTAGATATCACAGTCTTGTTCTCGTCTCACATGATGCATGAAGTCGCGCGCCTGTGCGATAAAATCGTCATCGTTTCCATGGGTGAGATTGTGGCGCAGGGAACCACTGAGGAGATCAAAGCGATCGCTGCCGTTGATGATCTCGAAGACGCCTTTGTCAAACTGGTTGAGCAGGTGATTCCTCAATGATGGCGTTTAAGGTGGTGTTTGCTAAGGAGTTTCGAGACGGCCTGCGTGATCGTCGTGCGGTATTGTCAGCATTGATTTTTCCATTGTTGGCACCGTTTCTGGTGTATTTTTTAATTTCCACCATGATTGATTTACGCAGTCAGGACAAGGAGATCGAGGTGGCTGTGCAGGGCGCAGATAATGCGCCACACTTGATCGCCTGGTTAGTTGAGAAGGGGCTGACATTTAGCCCCAGCGAGGGAGACGCTCGTGCACTGGTTAGTAGCCAACAGCAAGAGTTAGTGATGATTATTCCTGATAATTATGGCAGCCGCCTCGCTACCGCCCGCACAAGTTATATTGAAATAGTGTCTGACAGTTCACGCACCGATGCGCGTGCGGCGGTATCGCGGGTTAGGTCTTTGATTGGGGGTTATAACTCGGAAGTCGCAGCGCTACGATTGATTACGCGTGGCGTGTCGCCTCAGGTCATGAGTGTCGTGAAGGTGGTGGGCACAGAGGTCGCCAGCAAGCAAGAAATTGCCACCGCGCTGCTGAGCTTTATTCCTATCTATATTATTTTGGCAGCATTTATCTCGGGCATGGGTATCGCGGTTGATAGTACTGCAGGAGAACGCGAACGCAGAACCTTTGAGTCGCTGCTGATTAATCCCGTATCGAGGCTGCAGATTGTGCTGGGAAAATGGATAGCGGCGACCGTTTTTTCCGTGGTAGGTATGTCCATGACCCTGGTGTTGTGTATGTGGGTCATGAGCTATGTACCGCTGGAGGAGTTGGGTTTGCGCTTCCAGGTGTCACCGCTGCAAGTTGTGGGCATGCTGCTGGCGACATTGCCGCTAGCCTTTCTCGCCACCAGCATGCAGATGCTGGTGGGTATTTTCGCCAAGTCGTTTAAGGACGCCCAGTCTTATATCGGTGTACTGGTATTGCTGCCCATGCTGCCGGGTTTGTATACCACGTTTAATCCTATCCGCACCGAAACCTGGATGTATGCCGTACCTATGCTCGGGCAGCACCTGCTGCTCACAGATGTGATGGGGGGTGAAGATGTGCCGCTGATTGGCTACTTTCTCTCGCCTATCTCGGTTTTACTGCTGTGCCTCGTCTTTAGCTGGCTGACCGCGAAATTGTTTGAGCGGGAATCGATTATCTTTACATGAATAGGCGCGCCTGGGATCTTACACCCAGGCGTGCAGCCGAAACTGTTCATGCTCTTAAAAAAAGCCTTGCAGCATAATCCTTTGCAGCATGGCTTTTCAAAGAATAGCCTTTACAGAAGGTCGGCCAACTCCGCCGCGATGTCTTCCGGTGTGACCTTAGGATGGTAGCGTTTTACCGGCTTGCCGGTCTTGTCGACGAGGAACTTGGCGAAGTTCCAAGCGATAGGGTGCTTGCCTTCTTCATCAGCCAGTTCGCCACAGAGCCACTGGTATAGCGGCGCTGCCGCATCGCCATTGACGTCGAGCTTGGCAAACATAGGGAAGTTAACTTGATATTTGCTGGTGGCGAATGCGAGAATTTCTTTATTGCTACCAGGTTCCTGGGCACCGAATTGGTTGCAGGGGAAACCGAGTACCGTGACTTTACCGCTTTCGTGCAGAGTACGCAGACCTGCGTACTGAGAGGTAAGGCCTCACTGGCTGGCAAGGTTGACGATCAGCAATGCCTGATCCTTAAAGTCGGAGAATGAGATGCTCTCTCCGGTGATCGATTCCATTTGCAGGTCTTGTAGGTTCATAGGGTTAGGTTCCTTATTGTTAATGAATAGTGTTAATCAATAGTTGTTAATTAAGCACTCAAGAGAATATACCGTGTAAATACCATTTACCATAATGGACATAATGGAATACCCAGTAGAGCGCGCCGCTTTTGCTATGGGCAGCCACATAATAGTCCCGGGTAATGGTCTCATTAAGCGTCGGTCTGTCCCACCAACCAAAATCAATGCGTTCGGGGCCTGCCAGTAGTGTTAGCTTGCCATCTAAGTAAGGCCCGTGATCATCTGTCTGCATCACCCGGGGTGGGGTTAGCAGGAATATTGGACGATGACTGTCTGGTAGTTGGATCGCCTGGGTAGACGCCTCATTGATGTGTTGCTGGCTAACCCGTTGCCAGGCTTTCTCCGGTCGATGGTCATTCTGCAGTGCCAGACTGAAGCAGGCGTCTGGCCCAAGCCGGGTACACAGCAGGTTTAATAAACCGTTGGCATTGTCAGGGCGCTGCGAACGTGTTTGAGCGGTCTTTGTTTTGGGCTGCTCTTTCGTGACTGAGGCATAACTGCTGACCGGAAACAGATCCCCAGACGTCGTATTAGCCGGGAAGAAATCATTTACGCTCAAGGCTAACGTATCGACCTCCTTGACGTCCTTAACCTGCTCAAGCTTGAGTTGGGTTAAGCGAAGCAGGCCAGGTATATTGTGTTCAGGGCTGGCCAGATAAATACTTAACCCCCTTGTTGGTTGATTTCTATGGCTGAGACGCCACGATAGCTGGTTGATATGCAGTTGCCGGGCGGTAAGAAACGCATCCAGCTCATTCAGCAAGCGTTTGATGGGAAACAGTAAGGCGCTGGTGTTGGTGACGTCAGACATAAAGCTGATGTCTGAAAAAAAATGCGGCTGCTGGGTAATATATTTTTGTGGGTCTGGTTGTTCGCCAACAAGGCGTCGTAAATAATCAGTGAAGTAAACACCAAAGCGACGATTGATGCTGCCGGCAGGTAAATCCAGCAGATTACCGACGGTGGCGATACCCATTTGCTGCAGGCTGCTGAGAATCGCCTTGTCGACCTGCAAGTACGTCACTGGGATCATCCCGATAGACCGGGTTGTCTCGTTATCTGGCGTGTTACTAGAGGGCTTGTTCGCCATTTGTTGAGACTCTTCAGGTTGTTGCGGTGCATGTGTACGGGGCCGCTGGTGCGACGGTTGATGCCACCTATAATGGGCCGACAATAATGCCGCCAGAGGCGTCTGGTTAAGGCTGAGGACTGCCGTATAGCCCAGAGCTTGTAGCTCTTTGCTGGCTTGGGTGGTGAGTGGTTCAAGTCCCTTGAACAGATTTAGGCTGGCACCGATATCAATCAATAGGCAGTCAGGGGCGCGGATCGCCACTGCCGGGCTGAATTGGTAAGCCCACTGGGCTAGGTTTGCTAGGGCCCCGTGTTCCTTATCGCCATCTTTATCAAAGCTGATGACCTCATGACTGAGGCTATAGGCTGTATCCATGTTGTTACCCTGGCGGATGCCTGTATCGATGGCGACCTGGTTAAGGGCGATAATCCGCCGTCGTTCGATCACGACCACGGGCTTGTCGGCCTCTAGGGGATTAATGCCGCGGGTAAATACCTGTAATGGCAGGAGCGGAAAATATAGGCACAGCCACAGGGGCTTATTACTGTCGTTGATGGTCATGGCGGGGTAAGGCGACGGGGTGATCGATGTAGGCAAGGTCCGGGGCAGGGCGCTGAGGGTTACGCACGATCATCTCGGCAAAGTCCGGAGTCACCTGATTTAACTGGTCATCAAGGTCGATCATAAAGGTATCACTACGCCAGCTACCCCGGCGTTTGAGAATTTGGATACCTATGGTCGAGCGTTCTTTCAAGGGTGTCACAGCTTGTGGAAACAGTCGCAGGCGTAATTCAGCAGGTGAAGATTGGCGTGCTGCGCTGCTAGGGCGAAAGAGTAGCCCTAGGGCCTGACCGGTTTTGCTGGCGAGTTGCAGGCGCCGGATCTGTTTTTCATTAATCTGCTTCGGCCAGGCTAGCACGGCACTACAGCTCTCGGAGGCAAGGGCTTGTTCCATAACCCAGAGGCTGTCGGTAACTGTGGTGGGTCTGACGATTAGCAGGCTGGCAGGGTTGATGCCGAGCTGCGCCAGGGCCGGAGCATAAGGCAGGTAGGGCGGCGATACCCAGAGTAGCCAGCGGCTTTGCTGTTCACTGAGGTGGGCTAACGCTGGCGCTAGCAGGCGTAACTCTCCCATGCCTGACTGATCATGGAGCAGCTCTGTCAGGCCCGCGGTGGGCCAGCCAGCGCCGGGTAGTCGTTGGTCCAGTTCGGTGTAGCCCGTGGGAATACCCTGACGGAATTCGCAGTCTAGGTGCGAGGCGCGCCACAGGCCGGTCTTCTTCAGCAGGGCGGGTAATGATTCCGACGGTGGTGACATCTATGTGGGCTCCCAGTGTGTAAACGTACGAAATAATACTGTAAATATATACAGTATTATTTCCCAAGGCAACTTTCTTTTGGTCGGTTTTTAGGTCGCCATGCACGCTGGTCATTGATGAGAGAAGGGGGTATCTTGGCCAGACTAGAAAGCGTGAGGAACTCAATGAAGCCCAAAAAAGCAGTCGTTATATTACTGGATAGCCTGAATCGTCACATGCTCGGTTGTTATGGTGGTACAGAGTTCGAGACGCCCAATATCGATCGATTTGCGGCCGGTGCGCAGCGCTTTACCAATCACCAGACAGGCTCGTTACCCTGTATGCCTGCGCGCCATGACATACTCGTCGGAGCTTTGGATTTTCTCTGGCGACCTTGGGGTTCCATCGAGTTGTGGGAGCGGCCTTTGAGCTATTACCTGCGTCGTAAAGATGTGAAAACCCAGCTGTTTTCAGATCACCCACACCTGTTTGAGACCGGTGGCGAAAACTACCATACAGATTTCTTCGCCTGGGATTACTTGCGTGGTCACGAGAGTGATCCTTGGAAAACACGCGAAGATCCGTCCTCTATCGGTTCGCCAACGCTGCCGGCGGGCAAGAAGTACAAGGCCGGCACGCAGGCGCCGGGCTACGATTTGTCCCGCTCCTGGTTTCGCGAGGAAGGAGATTTCCCGGGTCCGAAAACCATGCAGGCCACCGCAGACTGGTTGAATGATAATGCCACCGCACACGACAGTTTTTTCTTGTTTGTGGATGAATTTGATCCCCATGAACCATTTGATACGCCCGCGCCCTGGGCCAATAAATACGATCCGGATTGGAACGATGAGCTGATGATTTGGCCGCCCTATGCCACCGATGCTGTCGCCAGTGGTGTTATTACCGCACGCCAGGGCCAGCATGTGCGGGCCAACTATGGGTCTAAACTGAGTATGATCGATCACTGGTTCGGCAAGGTTCTCGACGCCATGGACAAACAAGATCTGTGGCAGGACACGCTGTTTATTCTGTGTACAGATCACGGCCATTATTTGGGCGAGCGCGATATCTTCGGTAAACCGGGGGTCATGCAGTATGAAGCTTTGGGACATACGCCGCTGATGATCTATCACCCCGACCACGGCGCGGGCACCATTGACGCCCTGACCACCAACGTCGACATTCATGCCACTTTGGCTGATCTATTTGATGTTGAGGTTGAGCACGCGACCCACGGCAAGTCCCTATTGCCGTTGCTCAGCGGTGAGGCCACCCGGGTACGAGATTTCTCGATTGGCGGCGTTTTCGGTAACTACGTACAGATACATGATGGCAAGCATAAGTACGCCCGAGCCCCGTCAAGTAACAACTTGCCGTTGTCCATGTGGTCGAATCGCTGGTCGACCATGCCAATCCCCTCTATGCCTGGGTTGCGATTGCCAAACCCGGATCATCGCGCTTGGCTGGATACCATGCCGGGCAGTCGTATCCCTGTGATTCGGCAACCGTTTCAGGAAGGTGATTTGCTACCGTTTTGGTGTATGCAGGCGAAGATCGATAAGCATCAGTTGTATGTCATCAGTGACGATCCACAAGAGCAAGATAATCGCGTCGGCACTGCCCTAGAAAAAGACATGATTGAGATGTTGCGAGTTGCCCTGACCAGTGTCGATGCGCCGGCAGAGCAATGGCAGCGTTTGGGTATTGATTGATGGGGCGACTGACGCTGATGAATTGGCTGGGCGTGCACGTTACACCGCTCTATACCAACAACGTATGGGTTTCCTTGACTTCTTCCATGACCACGTAAGTACGTGAGCCGCTGACCCCGGGCAGGGTTAACAGGGTTTCGCCAAGCAGGCGCCGATAGGCCACCATATCGGCTACCCTGGCCTTGATCAAGTAGTCAAAATTGCCAGACACCAGGTGACATTCCTGTACCTGAGGCAGGCGCAGCAC
This sequence comes from Candidatus Azotimanducaceae bacterium, assembly GCA_047626255.1. Lineage (GTDB taxonomy): Bacteria > Pseudomonadota > Gammaproteobacteria > Pseudomonadales > Azotimanducaceae > UBA4582. Next base: position 3,435 of record JBLHRT010000039.1, on the reverse strand, counting down.
CGCCTCGCGAAAATCATCAAACACATCTGGCGACGTCCGAGTCAGGTTGATCTCAACAAACACCAGCAGCTCCAAGCTCAACATGCGCGGATTCAGCTGGGCGCTGTAGCCTGCGATAACCCCCCGGCGCTCCAGAGATTTAACGCGCTCGGCACAGGGTGTCGTGCTGAGGTTGATGCGTTGCGCCAAGGCGGTATTCGTCAGACGACCATCGGCCTGTAATTCACGAAGAATGCGGCGGTCGATTTTATCTAGTGGTTTATCCTGTTCGTTGACTATTTTTGTCATTGATTGCCTCCGAAAAATTATTTTTATATATTAATGACCTACGATAGCCTTAATAATAAGTGAGATCGCCTGTCGTGTCTTGCCTATACTGTGCGCCTCTTTCGTGTCTCTGGATGATGGTTCTATGAAAATCGGCGTACCTGCAGAAATCAAAAATAATGAATTCCGAGTTGGTCTGGTGCCAGCCGGAGTTCGCGAGCTGGTTAACCACGGCCATGAAGTCATTGTTGAATGCAATGCCGGTGCTGGTATCGGTCATCTTGATGAGGCCTATGTAGCGGCCGGTGCATTGATGGTTGCGACGGCGGCCGAGATCTTTAGCCAAGCTGAGATGGTCATCAAGGTCAAGGAGCCCCAGGCCGCAGAGCGCAAGATGCTGCGCCCGGGTCAGGCATTGTTCACCTACCTGCACCTAGCCCCAGATTTAGCTCAGACGGAGGATCTAGTTGCCAGCGGTGCGACCTGCATCGCCTACGAAACAGTCACCGACAGTGCTGGTCGTCTGCCGTTGCTCGCGCCCATGTCTGAAGTGGCCGGGCGGATGTCAGTCCAGGCTGGCGCTACCTGTATGGAAATCGCTCGCGGTGGCCGCGGTATCTTACTGGGCGGCGTACCTGGCGTTGCGCAAGGTGAAGTACTGATACTCGGCGGTGGTGTCGTCGGCCAAAACGCCGCTCAGATCGCCGTCGGCATGGGCGCTCATGTGACCATCGTTGATCGATCTCTAGATGTCCTACGACGCCTTGACAGCCTGTTTGGTAACCGCATCCAAACCCTGTACTCAACCCACGACGCGATCCAGGAAATGTCTATGAAGGCAGATCTGATCATCGGTGCTGTATTGATCCCCGGCGCCGCAGCACCAAAACTCATCACCGCCGAGATGGTCAGTGCCATGCGCCCCGGAACCGTATTGGTCGATGTAGCGATTGACCAGGGCGGTTGTTTTGAAACCTCAAAGGCCACCACCCACACCGACCCCACCTATATCGTTGACGGTGTCGTCCACTACTGCGTAGCGAATATGCCCGGTGGCGTAGCGCGAACCTCCGCCGCTGCCTTGAATAACGCAACGTTACCCTATGTGCTGCAACTCGCCGACAAAGGCATCAACGCAGCATTGCTCTCAAATCCGCATTTGTTAGAAGGTTTGAATGTCTGCGCTGGCAAGATCACCAACGAGTATGTCGGTGAGGCCCACGGTATGCCATTCACTCCCGCGGCAGAAGCACTGGGTGGGTAGGTAGGCTGACGCGGGCGAGACTGGCTAGGGGCTGACCAGGGGCAGAGTGCATGGGCTTCCGTTCCGCTTTAGTTATAGGGTCTAGTTATTGGGTCTAGTTATGGGGGCAGCGTAAAGTGCCAGAGTAAATTCCGGAACAGCAGGGATTTAGTCTGGCACTTTACGCTGGCCCCACTACTTGCTTGCCACTACTTATACGCCGAACCCTTCGTGTCTAAACGCTTTCAAAGTCTGGCTTCACCAGGATATTCAAGAATTGTAGGCGCTGATGACTGTGATCAGCACACACGTGCAAGCACCGATCGGCGTTAAATCTTCGGGCCTAGGTCCAGTCGCCGCAACTCTCGTACATCTTTCACCAGCAAGACGAGTAACGTCGGCGCGATAACAGCGCTCGCCGCCAAGCAAATAAGCACAACCCCAGCGGAGCCAGAGCCAAGGGTGCAAGGCGCATCGCAAGAATCCCCAGACTGGCAGCAATCAGTGCTCGTTGGAATGTCAGCCGCAGTGATAGCTGGCCCCCCAGCAACTTCATGCCCACCCCAACCCCGTCCACCAAAATACCTGCCAGGGCGGCCCCCATCATCATGGCGCCACGGCGAGCGGTGGTGAGTAAAGCATTGGCGGCGGGTAACTCATAGACCACCACGACTTGAGTTAGCAAGTCCGTTGTTGCGATCAGCCAGCACGCCACCTAGCAATAATATGACGACTTGGGCCGCTATGGGTGCGGCAATAACCAGGGCCGTGTCAGTGGCTGAGCCTGTTAATGCCAACACCCCGAACGCTATAGCTATCGGGGCCATAGCATTGCCCGCATAGGCAATCACGTAGGCGATGAACCGTCGCGCGAAATCTTGGTTTTGAAGCAAGGCCAGGCCCTGGCGAATGCCAGGATTTGTCATTGTGTGCTTTCCGCGTGTTCGTCGCCTGTATAGCGCTTACTTATATTCATGCTCGCCCGCTGATCGACCCTTGAGGTTGATCAATGCTAGTATGCCACCTCAAATTTCTGACAGGACATATGTTAATGAAGGGGCGAGTGGCTGGGGGAAGGTTTTGGCGCATATTGCTGCTGTCATTGATGCTGGTGTTGCCTCTGGCGGGTTGCTGGAACAGCTCGGATGACGGTAGGCCAGATGTGCAAGCGCCTACCGCTGAGCAAAAGCTCAAAGTGCTGTCGACACATGATGTTGCACGAATCGATGAATTCTACTGGTTGCGTGATGACGAGCGCAAAGACCCTGCTGTGCTCGCGTTAATATCAGCAGAGAATCAGTATACCCAGTCAGTTATGGCTCATACCACCCCGCTTCAAAATCAATTGTTTACGGAAATTACCGCGCGCTTCACCGAAAAAGATAAGACCGTGCCCATTTTTCAGGGTGACTACGCCTATCACCGTGAGTTTCAGGCGGGTGGTGAGCAACCGATCTATGTGCGTCACAAGCTAGCGGGTGCGGTGCTTGATGAAAAAACAGCTGATGAGGTGATGCTCGATGTCAACAGTTTAGCAAGGGGGCACGAGTACTATGAGGTCAGCAACTGGAGTGTCAGTAGTGGCCAGAACCTGTTGGCATTTACCGAGGATACGGTGGGTCGGCGCCAGTATCGATTACGTTTCAAGGACATCGACAGCGGCCTGTTTTTAGCGGATGAGATTCCTGGTGTGGCCAGTAGTATTGCCTGGGCGCAGGACAACAAAACCGTATTTTATGTCCGGCTCGACCCGCAAACCTTGTTGCCTTATCAAGTTTACCGGCATGTGTTGGGCACTGATGCAGCAACGGATCAACTGGTATACGAGGAAACTGACCGATCTTTCTATACCGCTGTTAGCACGACCCGCTCGAATGCTTTTATCGTGATTAATCTGTCGAGCACCGATAGCACCGAAATTCGCC